>CAYMKJ010000022.1:0-31460 GCA_964391025.1 uncultured Chromatiaceae bacterium | reverse complement strand
CCTTCCCGGGTGAGGTGGTGCGGGCGGCTCGGGCTGGGATGGACCTGCAGCGCCAGCACCTGCGTTCGGCGCCAAGGGAGGATCTCGATCTCCGGGACGATCCGCGGGCTGATGCGGTCGCTGATGAGGTTGGCCAGGCGCTCCTCCAGATCGAGCGGGTGGGGCACACCACGGACGTGCCGGCTCCTGTCCTCCACGCCGACGAGCAACGTCCCGCCCGCGGTGTTGGCAAAGGCGACAATCGTCTTGAGCGCCCCGTCGGGCGAGCTGAGGTCGCGCTTGAACTCCAGCGTCTTGCCTTCGGGGCGCTTGAGGAGCTCTACAAGGTCCGTCACACTCAGAAGTGTACTCAGAAGATCACGAACGCATCAAGCTTCCGTGTGCGTTGTCCGACCGCTGGTACGGTCAGGGCGCCCAACGCCGCGGTTCAGCGGCGGCGCGACAGCGCCTTCAGCTGCAACTGCTGGTTGGGCGGCATGCCCCTCATGGCATTCTCTGCTCACTTCGTCACCACGTACCAGTTGTTCTGGATGTCATGCGCAAGACGGTGCGTCGTGATCGAGCGAAAACCCGCCTTCTGCAGATACTCGCGTGTCCTTTCTTCGCCCCACATGGCACCCAGACCTTCCCCGCCTTGCGCAAGCGACACGGTCATGCAATGCATGCACGAGATGGTGTAGAGGAAGGTTCCGATTGGGTGTTCGATGTCCTTGTGCACGTGGCTCGTGCCGCTGATGTCCTGCATGAGATACACGCCGTCGGATTTCAAGGTCCGATGAATGCCCTTGAGCACGTTGAGCGGCTTGGCCTGGTCGTGTATCGCATCGAAAGTTGTCACGAAGTCGAACACCTCCGGCTCGGCAGTGGTGTCGAAAGCGCTGAGATCGACGGCGATGAACTCGACGTTTGTGAGGCCTTCCTTCGCCGCCTTGTCGCGTGCGTACGCGGTCGCCTCGCGCGAGAGTTCCATGCCGACGAAGCGGCTTCGCGGATACAATTCGGCGAGCCGCGTGAGGATGCGGCCCCGGCCGCAGCCAACGTCGAGCACGCGGATGCCTTTCGCGAGCCGCTCCGTCAATCCCGGCGCGAGCGGCAGGATGTGCGACTCGATTGATGACAGCACCGACTGCCCGCTTTCCTCGGCCATCACCTCGTGGAAGCGCGGGAACTTCTCGTACGGCACGCCGCCGCCCTCCTTGAAGCACTCGACGATGTCGTCCTCCACACAACCCATCACGGCGATGTATTGCCCGAACACTGCCATGTTGTCGGCCGCGGCCGCCCGTGTCAGAAACGCGGCATGTTCCGACGGCAACGTGCAACAGTTGGTAGCCGGATCGAAGTCAACAACGCCGCCGGTCACCATCGCTCCGAGCCACTCGCGGACATAACGCTCGTTCAGTCCCGCCCGATCTGCAATTTCTTCCGAGCGTGCTGGTGGCGACTGGCTCATGACGTCGAACAATCCGGTGCGATGGCCCATCGAGACCATCAAACAGAGGGCGCCGTTGTTCAGCGCGGTCAGCATCTTTCCGGCGAACGCTTCCGCCTTCGCCTGATCGAAATGGGACTGCGTGTCTTTCATTGACATGGCTTCTACCTCTGCGGTTGCTGGGTCAATGTGCTGCCCAACTAAACATAGGGCGACGAAATGACGTGTCGTAACCCGTCAAAAATAGCCGCATAACCTGCCGACCTGTTCCTTAACGCCATGATTCATCTCGCGCCCCGGGTTGATTAGCCGGGCAGTGCCGGCACGAAGTTAAGCGGCTCTTCCAGCTGGACGAGCCGATTCTCAGTCCGCGACCGGGGGAGGTGCAAGGTGGAGGTGGGGTCGTGGTCGCGCCGGTCGGCGCTCCTACAGGCCGCGGGCGATGGCGCGGTAGCCGATATCGCGCCGGTAGAGCGCGCCTTCGAACTTGATCTGCTCAACCACCCGGTAGGCTTCCGCTTGTGCTGCCTTCACCGTGTCCCCGGTGCCGACAACACACAGAACCCTCCCACCACGCGTCACCATCTTCTCGCTCGCGTCCCGCCCGGTGCCGGCGTGGAAGACCTTGCTCGCCGCTGACGCTGTTGTGGGCAAACCGGTGATCTCGTCGCCCTTCCGGTAGTCTCCCGGGTAACCGCCGGCGGCCATCACCACACCGACCGCGGGGCGCGGGTCCCACTCGGCTTTCGTTTTGCCGAGCTTGCCGTCGAGCGCTGCGTCGATCAGGTGCAGCAGGTCGGACTTGAGGCGGAAAAGTATGGGCTGGGTTTCCGGATCACCGAAGCGGCAGTTGAACTCGAGGACCTTCGGTGTTCCGTCGGCACCGATCATCAGGCCGGCGTAGAGGAAGCCGGTGTAGCGCACGCCCTCTTCCCGCAATCCCTCGATCACAGGCCGCAGTACCTCGTTTATCACCCGCTGGGCGATGGCATCGGTGACCACCGGCGCGGGTGAATAGGCCCCCATGCCGCCGGTATTCGGACCCTGGTCGCCATCGTCCCGGGCCTTGTGGTCCTGGGACGTGGCGAGCGGCAGGATCGCGCCATCCACGCCGACCATGGCGATGAAACTGGCTTCTTCACCAGTAAGAACCTCTTCGATCACGACGCGCGCACCGGCGTCGCCGAAGCGGCGTTCGCCAAGCATGTCAGTCACTGCGGCCTGGGCCTCTTTAAGCGTCTGCGCCACCACGACGCCCTTACCCGCGGCGAGGCCGTCCGCTTTCACGACTATCGGCGCGCCGACTTCCTCCAGGTAGGCCTGGGCCTCCTCAAGATCGGTGAAGGACGCGTAGTGCGCCGTCGGGATCCGGTGCCGGGCCATGAATTCCTTGGCGAAGGTCTTGGAACTCTCCAGGCGTGCTGCCTGCTTGCGGGGACCAAAGCAGCGCAGGCCGGAGTTCCAGAAGCGGTCCACGATGCCGGCAGCGAGCGGTGCCTCGGGGCCAACCACCGTCAGCCCGACGTGTTCTTCTTTGGCCAGTTTCAGCAGCGCGTCGATGTCCTCGGCGGCCACCAGGGCGTTGCGCACCTTCGGCTCCAGCGCTGTGCCCGCGTTGCCGGGCGCGACGATGACTTCCTCGACATTTTTCGACTGGGCCAGCTTCCAGGCCAGTACGTGTTCGCGGCCACCACCGCCGACGACGAGGATTTTCACGGCTAGTGCCTGAAGTGCCGCATGCCTGTGAACAGCATGGCCATGCCGTGCTCGTCCGCGGCCGCGATCACCTCTGCATCCCGCATGGAGCCGCCCGGCTGAATGATGCTCCGGATGCCAAAGCTTGCGGCCAGGTCCACGCCGTCGCGAAAGGGAAAGAAGGCGTCGGAGGCCAGGGTGGCACCAGCGGTCTTGAGGCCCGCTTCCCCGGCCTTCCAGGCCGCGATGCGCACGCTCATCACCCGGCTCATCTGGCCGGCGCCGATGCCAACCGTGGCGCCGTCCCGCACGAACAGGATGGCGTTGGACTTCACGGAGCGCACCAGTTTCCAGGCCAGTTCCGCGTCAGCGCGCTCGGCCGCGGTCGGCTGGCGCTGAGTGACGACGCGCAGCCCACCCTCGGGGAGGGGTGCCACGTCGGCGTCCTGCACCAGCATGCCGCCTTCGAGTTGCTCAACCCGGAGTCCCGGCGGCAGTGCCGGGCGCAGTGGCCCGGTTTCAAGCACGCGAATGTTCGGTTTGCGGGCCAGCGCGGTCAGCGCCTCAGTCGTGTAGGCAGTGGCGACCATGACTTCGACGAACTGCCGTTCAATGATCGTGGTTGCCAGCGCGCCGTCCACGCTGGCGTTGAACGCGATGATGCCGCCGAAGGCGGACGTGGGATCCGTGGCATACGCCTTCTCATAGGCAGCGGCCGTCGAGGTGGCCAGCCCAACGCCGCACGGGTTCGCGTGCTTCACGATTACGCAGGCCGGTGCTACCAGCGCGCGCACGCACTCCAGAGCCGCATCGGCATCCGCGAGATTGTTGAAGGACAGCTCTTTCCCCTGGCGCAGCTGCGCACCGACCACGGTATCGGGAGCACCGCCCGGGAGCGTGTACAGACCCGCGCGCTGGTGGGGGTTCTCGCCGTAGCGAAGCGTCTCCCGCAACGTCAGTCCCAGTGGGTAGCGCACCGGCAGGTCGGTGTCGCCGTCAGCCTGGCGCAACCAGCTGAACACGGCGGCATCGTAGGTGGCCGTGTGCGCGAACGCCTTGCGGGCCAGGTAGCGGCGCGTGTCGGGGGCCACCCTGCCGATCGCACCGAGTTCCGCGAGCACGCGCTCGTAGTCAGCCGGATCTACCACCACGGTGACGAAGGCGTGGTTCTTCGCCGCGGCTCGCAACATCGCAGGCCCGCCGACATCGATGTTCTCGATGGCGTCCTCGCGCGTGCATCCCGGGCGGCTCACGGTGGCCTCGAACGGATAGAGATTGACGACCAGCAGGTCGATGGGCGCGATGCCATGCTCGCGCATCAGGCTGGCATCCACATCAGGGCGGCCCAGCAGGCCCCCGTGAATGGCGGGATGGAGGGTTTTGACCCGGCCGTCCATTATCTCGGGAAAGCCAGTGATTTCAGAGACATCGGTTACCGGCAGACCCGCTTTGCGCAGCGCTGCGGCAGTGCCGCCGGTGGAAACGAGGTCGAACTTGAGTTCACGAAGCCGGCCGGCCAACTCGACCACACCGGCCTTGTCGGACACGCTGATGAGCGCGCGTCTCAACTTGGCCCCGGCAGCGGTTTCGGGAGCACTCGCCCGAGCATCGCCCTAGCCGAGCAGCTGGTAGTGCCGGAGCTTCTTGCGCAGCGTGGCGCGATTGATACCGAGGATCTCGGCTGCCACGCTCTGGTTGCCCCTCGTGTAGTCGAGGACGGTCTTGAACAGCGGTTCTTCGACTTCGCCCAGTACCAGTTCATAGAGATCACCTGGCCGGTGGCCGTTGAGGTCGCCGAAGTATTTCTGCAGCGCCTCTTCGGTGTAGTCACGAAGGGGACGATTTCTGACCCGAACTGTCGATGCGCCGTTGCGCGACGAGCTGTGCTTCTTGGTCGAGGTCTTGTTGCGCACGCTTTTCGCCACCGCTCCGCCACTCCTGAAGGAAGATCAACCCCTGCCGCCATACGTTATGTCAGCTACCGAAGTCAATGCTTGTCAAGCCCTGGATGCCCGCGGTGGAGCGCCGAAAAATTATTAGCCACTCGCGAGGAGTAGAAATCATAGCACGATGAAACGGAGTGCTGTGTTTCTCTTCAACGTATCTGCGCTGTGGTTGATCGCAGGTTGGATACGCGCGGGTCGGAGTGAACGCAGCTGTGCCTGTGGACAGACAGTTGCGCGCGATTCGTGAGGTGAGTTCAACGCGCGAAGGGTTCGCGCTCCGCTCGACAGATGACCCCTTCGTGTCGGCTCATGACGCAGATGTCCACGTCGAATCCCAGCGCATCTGTGCCCGGATCCTTCAGGCTGATCTCTACCGGAATCTGCGTGCCCGGCTTCACCACCTGCCCGGGCGGTGAATTCCCTCGAATATATTCTTCGGGCTGGAACACCCGCGAGCCCAGTGGCCTGGAAAGCCGGTCGAGTAGCGTGACGCGAACTAGTGGCAGGCCGACCGGCTCGTTGCCGACTACCGCAATGCGGGCCAGGATATCGAGCGCCCCTGGATTGCTGCGATTCGACTCAGCGACCTTGTTGCGCAGCTCATAGGCTTGCAGATCCCAGGCGGGCCAGAGTGGCAGGCCTAGTGCGGCATACGTCCGTTGCAGCACTGCGGTGAGAGTGGGGCTGGTCGCCAGCTCATCACGCTGCCGGTGAAGCACCTGAATTAACAGCAGCAGCGCCAGAAGCACGCTACCGGCGGTGTAGGCCCAGTGCCGGCTGGACCTGACGGCTGCTGGTGGTGCCGGTGGTTCCCAGAGGAAGGGCCGGTGGTCCGCGGCGAGTTCCCCCGGATCCGGCCCTGGCTCGGGTGCGACCTCCATGGCGCCGGGGAGATTGGCAGCAAAGTCCGCTGGGAGCCGCGCTGGCAAACGGGTCCTGCCCGGTAGCGGGTCATCCCATGAGGGCTCCGGCAACACCGGCTCCTCGGCGGGTTTCTCGGCGGGTTCCTCGCTGATGACGTACACGGGTTTGGGCGAGGCCTCGTCGTCCTGGACCTCCGCCAGCAGCGCTTCCCAGTCGGCGTCAGCGTCCAGATTGGGGCCGCCCGCTTCGGCGGAGAGCGCCGGGTGGAGGCCAGCCTGACCCACCGTTGCCGAGCCGACACCGGTGCCCACATCGGTCTGGGCCTGCGCGGGTGGGTGCTTGCCTCCATCGACTTCGAAGAAGTTGGACCAGCTGTCTTCCGGAATATCGAACTCGAGGGTGTCCTCGCTGACCGGTAGCGGCGCGTATGCGGCCGGGGCCTGCAGCTCCGGAGGGGACGCCTGAATCTCCGGTTCGGCGGGAAAGCCGGCCACCCCCGTGTCGGGCTCATTGGGCGGGGTGAGCTGCTGCAGCGTGATGGTGGGCGGGAGCTCGTCAGCCAGTGTCGCGATGGCGTTGAAAGTGGCTGAGCAATGTCCGCAGCGCACATGGCCTTCGGCCACGCGCAACTCGTTGGTGCTGATGCGGAAGACGGTGCCGCACTCGGGGCAGTTGGTGTACATCGTTTCAGCGCGCCACAGCTCCAGCCAGCAACACCCAGCCGCCCTGTTCGTCGGCAATGGTCAGAGGCGCCCACGGACGGAAGGCCGCGATTACTTCCGGCGCCTGGGCCGCAAGGATACCGCTCAACGCCACCCGGGTCGCCGCTCCGGCAAAGCGGCGTAGCTCGGGTGCCAGCCGCACCAGTGGGTCCGAGAGGATATTCGCCACCAGTACGTCGAAGGACGTGCGGCGGGACGCGGGCAGCAACTCTGCAGGCATGCCCACCCTCAGTCGTGTTGCGCAGCCGTTCCGGGCCGCGTTATCCCCGGTGGCGATCAGCGCCTGTGGGTCAATATCCACGGCCACGGCCGCGCGGGCACCCAGCGCGAGCGCGCCAATAGCGAGGATCCCTGAGCCGCACCCGTAGTCCAGTACCTGGAGGCCCGCCAGCGGCTGGCCGTCAAGCCACGTCAGGCACATGGCCGTCGTCGGGTGTGTGCCCGTGCCGAAGGCGAGCCCCGGCTCCAGCAGCACGCTGATGCCGGCAGGGTCTGGGCAGGCCTGTCCCACGGGGCAGATCCACAGCCGCTGGCCAAAGCGCAATGGTTTCAGGGAGCGGCGCCACTCGGCGTCCCAGTCCCGGTCGGCCACGATCTCGAAGTGCAGCCTGGCGCCCGGAAAGGCGGCTATCACCCCCGCGCGGGGCGTGTCCGCCGGCAGCAGGGCGGTCACGCGCACGGCCGCCCACAGGGGTGTTGCTCCCGGTTCGGGCTCGAGGATTTCCTCAGCGTTCGCGCCCTGCGTCCAGGTGACGAGTGCCCCGAGTTCCTCAAACGTGCCTTCGACGGCCGCTACGGCCGTCTGCGGAGAGTCCACGGTAGCCTGCAGCCAGCTCTCGGCCATGGGCGCGCGTCAGACCCGCAGCTTCTTCTCGAGGTAGTGGATGTCCGTGCCGCCGCGGCGGAAGGCGGCGTCCTGGCAGAGTTCCCGGTGCAGCGGGATATTGGTCTTGATGCCGTCCACGACCATCTCGCTGAGCGCGATACTCATGCGGGCAATGGCCGATTCCCGGTCGTCGCCATGGGCGATCACCTTGGCGATCAGGGAGTCGTAGAACGGCGGCACCGTGTAGCCGCTGTAAAGGTGACTGTCCACGCGGATGCCGGGCCCGCCGGGCGGGTGCCACAGATCCACCTTGCCGGGTGACGGCATGAATGTGCGGGGGTCCTCGGCATTGATCCGGCATTCCACGGCGTGACCGCGCAGGATCAGGTCTTCCTGGCGGAACGAGAGCTTCTCCCCGGCCGCGATCTTGAGCTGCTCCTTGACGATGTCGACGCCGGTGATCAGCTCCGTCACGGGATGCTCCACTTGCACCCGGGTGTTCATCTCGATGAAATAGAACTCGCCGTTCTCGTAGAGGAACTCGAAGGTGCCGGCGCTGCGGTAGCCAATTTCCCGGCAGGCGTCGGCCACCCGGGCGCCCATCTTCATCCGGAGCTCGTGGGGAATGCCCGGCGCCGGGGCTTCTTCCAGCACCTTCTGGTGGCGGCGCTGCATGGAACAGTCCCGGTCGAACAGGTGCACCGCGTTGCCGTGGGCGTCGGCCAGCACCTGGAACTCGATGTGCCGGGGCTTCTCCAGGTATTTCTCCATGTAGACGGTGTTGTTGCCGAAGGCCGCCCCCGCCTCGGTGCGAGTCATGGCGACGGCATTGATCAGGGTGGCGTCACTGTGTACCACGCGCATCCCGCGGCCGCCGCCACCCCCGGCTGCCTTGATGATCACGGGATAGCCGATCGACCGGGCCATCGACCGGATCTCGTCGCCGTCCTCGCCCAGCGGCCCTTCGGAGCCCGGCACGCAGGGCACGCCGGCGGCCCGCATGGCCACCTTGGCCGAGATCTTGTCGCCCATGAGCCGGATTACCTCGGGTGGAGGGCCCACGAAGATGAAGCCGCTGCGTTGCACGCGCTCCGCGAAATCGGCGTTTTCCGACAGGAATCCATAGCCGGGGTGGATGGCCACGGCATCAGTCACCTCGGCCGCGCTGATGATGGCGGGCATGTTGAGGTAGCTCTGGGCCGAGGGCGGCGGGCCGATGCATACCGTCTCGTCGGCGAGCAACACGTGCTTCTGGCTGGCGTCGGCCGTCGAATGCACGGCCACGGTCTTGATGCCCAGTTCGCGGCAGGCGCGTTGAATGCGCAGCGCGATCTCCCCCCGATTGGCGATGACGACCTTGTCGAGCATCGGCCGCTTAAGGTTCGATAATGAACAGCGCCTGGCCGAACTCGACCGGTTCACCGTTCTTCGCGAGGGCTGCGACCACCTTGCCGGACACGTCGGCCTCGATCTGGTTCATCATTTTCATGGCTTCGATGATGCACAGCGTGGCGCCGACCTGGACCTGATCGCCGATCTTCACGAAGTTTGGGGTGCCGGGGGCGGGGGCTTCGTAGTAGGTGCCAACCATGGGCGACAGCACCTTGTGGCCCGTGGCCTCCGGCATTGAGGACGCTGGGTTCGACGGGGCGCCGCCGCTGGCCGCAGCTGCCGTAGCCGGGGCCATGCCGGAGGGCATGGGTGGCAGGGCGTACTGCACAGGCGCGCCGGTCATATGGCGGCTGATGCGCACCGATTCCTCGCCTTCGGTAATCTCCAGCTCGGCGAGTCCGGACTCTTCCAACAGCTCGATGAGCTTTTTGACCTTGCGGATGTCCATGAAAGTCCTCGCTTATTTCGGTCGCGGGTGCGCGAGCTGCTCACAGGCCGCCTGGAGGGCCAGCTGGTAACCCAGGGCCCCGAGCCCCGTGATCACGCCCTCGGCCACGTCGGAAACGTAGGAGTGCCGACGGAATTCCTCCCGGGCGTACACGTTGCTGAGATGAATTTCGATGAAGGGGATGGCCACTGCCAGCAGCGCATCGCGGAGCGCGACGCTGGTATGGGTCAGCGCACCGGGGTTCAGCAGGATGAAGTCCACATGGCCAGCGGCCTGCTGAATCCGGTCCACGAGGGCGGCTTCGGAATTCGTCTGGAAGACATCCAACTGGTGTCCGGCGGCCGTCGCGGCGGTGGTTGCGGCCAGTTCGATAGCTGCAAGGGTTGTGGCGCCGTAAAGGTGGGGCTCCCGCCGGCCAAGCAGGTTCAGGTTGGGGCCGTTCAGCAGCAGGAGCCGCGCCATCGGATGGGCCCTAGATCACCGGAGATAGCCGCAAGTTTAACGACTTTGGCAGCCAAAGAACATTAAAGCCTAAAACTAATAAAACTAAGGTCCGGTACCTTTTTGGCTTCTTACATCCCCAATCTGCCCAGATGCAGGCGTGCTGGGGCTTCGCGGACCGACAGTGTACCTGCGGCCAGACCGTCGGCGACGGCGGCGACCTGCTCCAGGTCGCTGGCCTTGATTTCGCCCATGTGGACGGCGAGCACGGTGCCATCGGGGGCGGCAACCACCGAGAGGGGCAGGGCGAGCCCCGAGGCAAACTGCTCGGCAGCCCGGGTGGCGTCCATCTCCCCAACCAGGTTGGGGTAGGTCACTCCGGTTTCACCGATAAACCGCAGTACCGGGTCGTGACGGTCGATCGCGATGCCGATGACCTGCATTCGGCCCAGATCCTGGGCCTGCTGGAACTGCTCGAGGAGGGGCATCTCCCTCCGGCAGGGGGCACACCAGGTGGCCCAGAAATTGATCAGCAGAGTGCGGCCAGACCATTCAGTGAGGGATCGAGGCTCGCCCTTGAGGTCGTTCAGCGTGATGGCGGGCAGCGCGTCGCCGAGCCGCACGGCGGGGCCGGAATTCTCAGTTAAGGCAGGGACTTGCGAGTTGACAGTAGACTCGACAGCAGAGTCTGCACTTGTATTGACAGTTCCCCTGCGCAGCGTCGGCCGCCAGCCCGTGCCGAAGCCGATGCCTGCCACCAGGAAAACTGCCACCCAGAGTCCGACGGCCAGTGTGCGAATGGGGCGCACGGTGCTTGGTACGGCCTCAGTTCCCGTTGCTCGCAACAGCGGTCGCGGCGTTGGTGGGCGCCTGTGAGAACACCGCCTGCACATGGGCGGCGAATTCCGCAGCGGGCTTAAAGCCGACGACGCGCCGGGACGTCTGCTCCATGCCATCTGCCGTGAAGAACACGATGGTGGGTGGCCCAATGATATCGAAGTGCCGCATCAGGGCCTGATCATCGGCGTCCACCCGCGTCACGTCAGCCTGCAGCACCAGGGCGATCTTCAGAGCGGCCTGCACAGCGGGATCTGGGAACGTGTATTTCTCCATTTCCTGGCACGACACGCACCAGTCCGCGTAGAAATCGAGGAGCACCGGCCGGCCCGCCGCCGTCGCGCCGGCGACGGCCCGGTCCAGATCGGCCACGCTCTTGATGCGCGTGAACGTCGTGTGCACCCCTGGCGTGGGAGTGGCGCCTGTCGTCGCCGGGCCGTTCGCGAACCGCAGCGGCCGCAGCGCGTCTTCACTGCCGGCGAGGGCTCCGATGAGCAGCGCTGCGCCGTAAAGCACGGCCACGATGCCAAAGCCCTTGCCGAGCTTGCGGGGCAGCGTCGCGGAGCCATCCACGGGCGCGAAGGCGCCCAGGAAAACGCCACCGATCACCATCAGGACCGCCCACAGGGCGAGGGTCACCGTGCCGGGCCACAGGCGGTCGAGCATCCAAACCGCCATGCCGAGCATCATCAGGCCGAAGGCGGCCTTCACCGACACCATCCAGGCGCCAGCCTTTGGCATCAGCCGGCCGGCCGACGCGCCGATGGCGAGCAGCGGAATCCCCATGCCGATGCCGAGTGCAAACAACGCCAGCGCTCCGCGGGCCACGTCACCGGTCTTGGCGATGACCGTCAGCGCCGCTACCAGTGGTGGCGTAACGCAGGTGGTAACGACCGCCGCGGAGATGATGCCCATGATGCCGGCGCCAATGAAGCTGCCGGAGCGCTGCTGACCCGAGATGGAATTGAGCCTCGTTTGCCAGGAAGACGGAATCTGGAGGTCGAACAGGCCGAACATGGACAGTGCGAGGGCCACGAACAGCAGGGCCACGCCGATGATCACGGCCGGCTTCTGCATGACCGCCTGGACCTGCGCGCCCGCGGCGGCGAACACGGCCCCGAGCAGCGTGTAGGTGACTGCCATGCCGAGGACGAAGGACAGTGACAGGAGAAACGCCTTGGTCGAGCCTGGAGGCGCGCCGTCCTTCGAGCTCTCCCTCGTACTGTGGCCCACGATAATCCCGGACAGAATCGGGTACATGGGCAGGCAACAGGGGGTGAAGGAGAGGAGCAGCCCCAGGCCGGCAAACATGGCCATGACAGCGAACAGGTTGCCGTCCCTGATCAGCGTGAAGAGTCGATCCTGCTCGGATTCGGGTGCCGCCGAGGTCGCGGCTAAAGCCGCTCCTACGGACGCTTCTGTAGGAGCGGCTTTAGCCGCGACCTCGATCGCTGGCAGCGCTACCGTCGTCGCAACCGCCTGCGGCGGGTAACAAATGCTGTCTTCCTTGCAGCCCTGGAAGCGGATCGTCAGCGGCAGGCTGCGGGCGTCCGGGCCGCTGCGTGTCAGCGGCACGGTCATCGCCACCTCATCGAAGAAGACGAGCGTGTCGCCGAACTCCTCATCCACCTTCGGCTGGCCTGAGGGCAGAACCGGCGGGCCGAGGCGGACGGCATCGCTGGTGGTCGCCACCCCCAGGCTGTGCCGATAGAGGTAGTAGCCCGGGGCGATGCTCCAGACCACCTTCAGGGTGAAGGGATCCACGAGCTCCGTGCGGTAGCGGAAGGCCTGCTCTGCGGGGAGGGGCTCATCCTTGGGCCCATTGCGGTCGCCGGTCGCGGTGGCGCCCAAAAGCTCGCTGAGGCGGCCAACCGGTTGCCTGGGCACCGGGGCGCTGCCGGCAATCGGGAGGCTGACGTTGGTGACCCAGACCTGGGGCGGATAGCACAACCCGGCGTCGGCGCAGCCCTGGGACTTGATCGCCAGCGCCACGCTGTCGATGCCGGGGGAGCGGGCGGCCAGGGGCAACCGGATTTCGGCGCTGCCCCGATAGATATGCATTTCCCCGAAGTACTCGTCCTGATGGAGCTTGCCCGCGGGCATCACTGGAGGTCCCAGCACAACGCCGGGCGTGCGGCTCTCGAAGCTCATGCGTTCCTGATAGAGGTAGTGTTCCGGTTCAATCGTCCACCGGACCAGCAAAGAGTCGGCGCTGGCGGAAACGGCGTAGCGGAAGGCCCGCTCCGGTTTCAGAATGTCCTGATCCTGGGCCCTGACCACTGCCGGGCCTACCGTGCCGAGCACCAGCAAGGCTGCTACCAGGAGCACCTGAGAGAGTCGCTTCATGCGCTTGTTGCCTGCCTGATCCAGTTCAGATAGTCCGCTGCCCCGGCCAGGACCGGTAACGCGATAATCTCAGGCATTTCATAGGGATGGCGCGTCCGGAGCGCCGCCTCGAGCGCGGCGTACCGGGCCGCGCTGGTCTTGATGACCAGCAGCACCTCGGTGTCGTCCCTCATTTGCCCGTCCCACTGGTACATGGACCGGATTCCTGCCACACAATTCACGCACGCGGCCAGCTTTTCCGCGAGGAGGGCGGTCGCAATTCTGGTGGCCGTCGCCTCATCCGGGCAAGTGCAGAGCACGACCAGCGCGGCATACCGGGCGGCAGCGGGGGTGGGTTCGGCGACCATGGCAGGGATTATGTCAGGCCAGAAATGGGGACATGCCTAATTTCCGGGGGGCCATAGCCCCCCGGAAATTAGGCATGTCCCCATTTCTGGCCTTGAAATTTCAGCCGTCGCCCCTATGATTAGCAGCCCCAAGGGGAGAGTGCTAACGATTTGTCGCCGCCGCGCCCTGCAAGGCGTCGGTACTCAGGCCCAACACCACGGCATTTAAGGAGTTTTTGTCCATGAAGATTCGTCCGCTGCACGACCGCGTCATCATCAAGCGCACCGAAGAGGAGCGTACCTCCCCCGGTGGCATCGTGATTCCTGACACCGCGACCGAGAAGCCCATCAAGGGCAAGGTCATTGCCGTGGGCAAGGGCCGAATCCTCGAGGACGGCAAGGTCCGCCCCCTCGACCTGAAGGCCGGCGACAAGGTGCTGTTCGGCAAATACAGCGGTACCGAGGTCAAGGTCGATGGCGAGGAACTCCTTGTCATGAAGGAAGACGACATCATGGCCGTCATCGAAGGCTAAGTGATTCCACCCTGACACACTGACCTTTTTAACTAAGGAAGACATCCAATGGCTGCCAAAGAAGTACGTTTCAGTGATGACGCCCGGGCGCGCATGTTCGCCGGCGTCAATATCCTGGCCGACGCCGTCAAGGTGACGCTGGGTCCCAAGGGCCGCAACGTGGTACTCGACAAGAGCTTCGGCGCTCCGACCGTCACCAAGGACGGCGTCTCCGTCGCGAAGGAGATCGAGCTCGAGGACAAGTTCCAGAACATGGGCGCGCAGATGGTGAAGGAAGTTGCTTCCCACACCTCCGACGTCGCCGGCGACGGCACCACCACAGCCACGGTGCTGGCCCAGTCGATCCTGAAGGAAGGCTTGAAGTCAGTCGCCGCGGGCATGAACCCGATGGACCTGAAGCGCGGCATCGACAAGGCCGCTGCGGCCGTTGTTGAGCGTCTCAGCAAACTCTCCAAGAGCTGTCAGGACGAGAAGGCCATCGCCCAGGTCGGCACGATTTCCGCCAACGGTGACGAGTCCATCGGCAACACGCTGGCCGAAGCCATGGCGAAGGTCGGCAAGCAGGGCGTGATCACGGTCGAAGACGGTTCAGGTCTCGAGAACGAGCTGGACGTGGTCGAGGGCATGCAGTTCGATCGCGGCTACCTGTCCCCGTACTTCATCAACAACGCCGCCGAGCAGAACGCCGAGCTCGAAGGCCCCTACATCCTGCTCTACGACAAGAAGGTCTCGAACATCCGCGAGCTGCTGCCTCTGCTGGAGGCCGTGGCCAAGTCCGGCAAGCCCCTGCTGGTGGTTGCGGAAGACTGCGAAGGTGAGGCCCTGGCCACGCTGGTCGTGAACACGATTCGCGGCATCGTCAAGGTCTGCGCCGTGAAGGCCCCGGGCTTCGGCGATCGTCGCAAGGCGATGCTGCAGGACATGGCCATCCTCACGGGCGGCCAGGTTATCGCCGAGGAAGTCGGCCTGTCGCTGGAAAAGGCCCGCCTGGAAGATCTCGGCAAAGCCAAGAAGGTGATCATCGACAAGGAAAACACCACGATCATCGACGGTGCCGGCAAGAGCAAGGACATCAAGGCCCGCGTCGAGCAGATCAACAAGGAGATCGAAGCCACGACCTCCGACTATGACAAGGAGAAGCTGCAGGAGCGCGTCGCCAAGCTCTCCGGCGGCGTGGCCGTGATCAAGGTCGGTGCCGCGACCGAGGTCGAGATGAAGGAAAAGAAGGCCCGCGTCGAAGACGCGCTGCACGCCACCCGGGCTGCAGTCGAAGAGGGGGTGGTAGCGGGCGGCGGCGTCGCCCTGATCCGTGCCCGCGAAGCGCTGAAGGACCTGAAGGGCGCCAACGAAGACCAGAATGCCGGTATCGCCATTCTGCGTCGCGCCCTTGAGGAGCCGCTCCGCCAGATCGTCATCAACGCTGGTGAAGATGGCGCGGTGGTCCTGAACAAGGTCGCTGAAGGCAAGGGCAACTACGGCTACAACGCCCAGACGGGCGAGTACGGCGACATGGTGGCCATGGGCATCATCGACCCGACCAAGGTGGTCCGCTACGCGCTGCAGAACGCGGCGTCCGTGTCGGGCCTCCTGCTGACGACCGAGGCGATGATCGCCGATGCTCCGAAGAAGGATGCCGGTGGTCCGCAGATGCCTGGTGGTGGCATGGGCGGGATGGATATGTAACGACTCGCCTGTAGGAGCGCCTTTAGGCGCGACTGTCGCGGCTGAAGCCGCTCCTACAAAGACGGCCCTGAAAAGCCCCGCTTCGGCGGGGCTTTTTTTTGGCTTACTGCGTCGATTGACGCAACTGAGCCGGAGCGGGATGATCTACCTGGTTAACCTGAGGAGACCCCCATGAAGGCCGTGTTCGCCGCCCTGATCCTGACTGCCGTGCCGATTGCCAGCCAGGCCGACGCCCTCAACATCAAGACCGGCGACTGGGAGGTCAGTCAGACCACCGCGATCACCGGCGTTCCGATCGCGAAGGAAATGCTGGACAAGATGTCCCCTGCCGAGCGAGACAAGATGGAGGTGTCGATGCGCGCGCGCGCCGACGAGGGGGAGGAGATAACCAGCCACAGGTGCGTGACCCAGCAGGTCCTCGACAATAACGATCTGGCAGGCAGCGCGAAGGCGAATTGCACACGGGAGGTGGTCTCGCAGACCGCGCGTTTTGTGGAAATCGAAGAAACCTGCACGGCGCCGGAGCCCTCGAAAACCCGCATCAGGCTCAACGCAACGTCGGTGGAGAGCTACACCGCCAGCACCAACCGCACGGAGGGCAATGGCACGGAGTACGTCGCCATCCGCGGCCGCTGGATCGGCCCGAACTGCGAGAAGGCTGCGGGCGACTGAGGCCTTGAAGACCGCAAGGACCAACGACTCCCCGTGGCTTTTTAAGCTGGGGGATCCAGGGCCGGTGGTGTCCTTCGATCCGGCCTGAGGAGGGAATGGCCGCCAGTGATTCCACCTCCGATTCGACTGCCGAGCTGCCGTCGGCAGTTGTGGCGGTCGAAGGATACCTGCGGCGAGGAGAGCCGCTCCTGGCCTACAACGCCGTGCAGGAAGCCCTGCTGGCCTGGCCGGACAGTCTGCGCCTGCGGCAGCTGAAGGGCCTTGCCCTCGCTCGCAGCGGTGATATCGAACAGGCGAACCAGATTCTCGCCGGCCTCGTCGAGGCGGGGAGCGCAGACGCCGAGACCCTCGGCATGCTGGCCCGGACGCACAAGGATCTTGCCGCCGGGACCACGGAACCGGCACGCCGTGTATTCCATCTGGATGCGGCTTTCCGGCTGTACCAGCAGGCCTACGCATCTGCCCGCGCGAGCGGCAGCGCTGCGGAGGCCTACTACACCGGCATCAACGCAGCCACGCTGGCGGTCCTGCGGGACGATCTGCCGACGGCGCGCCGTATCGCTGGTGATGTGCGTGATATCTGCACTCGTGCGCGTGGCAGCGTGGAAGGCACGGCCGACTACTGGCTCGAGGCCACCCTGGGGGAGGCGGCGCTGATTCTTGGTGACAGTACGGCAGCAGCCGCGCACTACGCCAGCGCAGTCATCCTGGCCCGTGGGGACTTCGGCAGCCTGAGCTCGACCTGTCGCCAGGCCGAATTGCTTGCCAGCAGGCTGACGGGCGACAGCGGGTGGATAAGTTCGGTACTGAAGATTCCCCCGGTCGTGATGTTCACCGGGCACATGATCGATCAGCACGCGCGCGCCACGCCGCGTTTCCCTCCAGCCCTGGAAGCGTCAGTCTATGCGGCCATTCGCGAGCAGCTAAGTACGGTTCGCCCGGTCGCTATCTATGGCTCAGCAGCCTGCGGCACCGACCTGATTTGCCTGGAGGCCATGCGGGATCTCGGTGGCGAGACGCACATCGTGCTGCCATTTCCAGCCGACGAGTTTCATCGGGTGAGTGTGGACTTTGCGGGCGCTGACTGGAGTCAACGATTTGACCGGGCCCTGCTCGCCGCGGACAGCATCACGATTGCCAGCGACCACCGTGCCCGGGGCAGCACGTCGACATTCGAGTACGCGAACCTCATCCTGAGCGGCATGGGGCGATTGCGCGCGCAGATGCTGCAGACCGGACTTCTCGGGCTCGCGATCTGGGACCATCGCTCCGTAGCGCATGCGGGCGGCGCTGCATCCCTTGTGCGGCTGTGGGAAGAGCGGGGCGTCGACATCCAGCATGTGGATCTGCATGGCTTGCGGGGCACTGCGGTCGGGACGTCTGACCGGGCCGCGCCGCTCCTTGAAGACGAGCAGTTGCCAGCCGGCTTCAGGCACGAAATCCGGGCCATGCTGTTTGCAGATGTCGTCGGCTACAGCAAATTGAACGAGGACCAGACGCCGGACTTCGTCAAGCAATTCCTGGGCGCCGTGGCCGATCTCAACCGGCGGACGGTGCACCCTCCGGAGCACGCCGAGACCGCTGGCGACGGGCTGTACATGGTCTTTGGCAGCGCCGGGGATGCTGGCCACTACGCGCTGCAGCTCAGTGAACTGGTGGCCGGCACCGACTGGGCGGCGGCCGGCATGCCGAACGGACTCAAGATCAGGATCGCCCTGCACAGCGGGCCCGTGTACTGCGGGCACAATCCGGTGACCGGCTCCCTGTTGTACACGGGACCGCACACCAGCCGGACGGCGCGCATCGAGCCGATCACTCCACCGGGCCAGGTGTACGCGAGCAGCGCCTTTGCAGCGGTGGCTGCCGCCAACGGCGTCCAGGGACTGGCCATGCGCTACATTGGCCGTATGCCGCTGGCGAAGGGTTTCGGCACCCTCGGCCTGTACCACGTCAGTTCATGCCGCTAGTGCCCGCTGTTCCGCCGCAGGCGTTCCGACATCACCCGCATGATCTGCAGAGCGAATCTCGGCGTCTGTTCGACAAGCCGAAGGAACCTCTTCTCGCCAATCGCGGCGAGCTTGCAGTCGGTGGTGGCGATCGCCGCGGCGCTGCGGGGCCTTGAATCAATCAGGCCCATTTCGCCAAAAATGCCCCCGGCTCCGAGACGATCGACCACAGCGCCATTGGCGTGGATTTCGACGGTGCCCTCGATAATCACGAACAGGCAGTCGCCGGGATCCCCCTCCTTGAAGATGGGCTCGCCTGATCTGAAGGAGCGGATATCCGGTTCCCGGCTGAAGATTTCAAAAGTTGGCATGAATCGTTTCTCGTTTGTTACCAGGTAGGACGCTAGCCGTGCAATATTGCGGGCTAGTGACACCCCGGTCCGCCCGGCGAGGCCATGGCTTTCAGGGGTTTGCGGGCTTATCGTACTGACCAGACAAAATCTGGCGCCATAAGAGCAAAGCATAGCGGTGACCAGTCCCATGCAGTCGTCTGCCCAGAAGTCGCTTGAAGAAGCAGTCAGGCGCCATTTCGCCGTTCCGGACCAGGAGGCGGCCACCATGATCCTTGGGGCCCTTCAACCCTGTGTATGCCGGGGAGGGGCCTGGCTGTTTCGCCAGGGTGATGAAGGCGACGCGCTGTATCTTCTGGCGCGGGGACTGCTCCAGGTCTGGATCGAGTCGCCTGAGTCCGGTGACGGCGCCCAGCGACTGATCGCCGAGATCGCCCCCGGGGAAGTCGTTGGTGAGATCGGCTTGCTGGCCGGGGGTAAGCGGTCTGCCAGTATCCGGGCTGTGCGCGACAGCCTCCTCTTGCGGATGGACGCAGCGGCCTTCGATGAACTGGGCTCAAGGCGGCCAGAACTGATTCGTCACATCGCGGGCGGCATCGCCGCCAGGCTGCGGGACCGCACGGCAGATCCCAATCCCGTCAGTCGTGTCGTCCGGACGATCGCGATATTGCCACTGGACGGCCTGGCTCCCGCCCAGCCGCTGGTGGCGCGCCTTCTCGCGGCCCTCAACACAGAAGGTCCTACGCTCTTGTTGACGTCACAGCGTATGGAAGAGCTCGGCGCTCCAGCGTTGCCCGCGGGTTTGCGCCAGGACATTTCTCCCGAGCTCGTCGACTGGCTTGCCGAGCAGGAAGACAGCCACCGATTCATCCTTTATGTCGCCGATGCCCGTGCAACCGTATGGTCTGATATCGCTTTGCGCCATGCTGACCTGATCCTGCTGGTGGCGGATGCCGCCGGCGAGCCCGCGCCGCGCACTTGGGAAAGCGCGCTGCTCGGCGCCTCCGACGGTCCGGTGGCCCGGCGGGCGCTGCTTCTCCTGCGCGAGGGCGCACCGGAAACCCTGACCGGGACAGCCGCGTGGCTGAAGCCCAGGACCATGGATTTCCACCTCCACCTGCGGAGCGGCGTGCCAGGTGATTATGCACGGCTGACGCGGATCCTCTCTGGCAAGGCGGTCGGCCTCGTGCTCGGTGGCGGAGCAGCGAGGGGCTTTGCTCACCTCGGCGTGTATCGGGCCCTCGGCGAGGCGAAGATTCCGGTCGACTGGATTGGCGGCACGAGTATCGGCGCCGTGATTGGTGCGGCCATCGCCCAGGATGCGCCTGTGGATAGCCTGATCGACGCCGCGCGGCGTGCCTTCGTCGGCGGCAAGCCGTTCAGTGACCTGACCCTGCCGATACTTTCCCTGCTGCGCGGTCTGCGCATGGAGCGCTTGATCGGGACGCACCTGATGGGTGACATCGAGGATCTGCCTCTGCCATTTTTTTGTATCTCCAGCAATCTCGGCCAGGGAACGGTGCTCGTGCATGAGCGGGGCCCGCTTGCCCAGGCGGTGCGCGCCAGCGCGTCCTTGCCTGGCGTCTTCCCTCCGGCAGTCATCGACGGTCAACTGGTCATCGACGGAGGGATCCTCGACAACCTGCCGGTGGATGTCATGCGCCGGCGTCCGGTGGCCAAGGTGATCGCAGTGGACCTGACCTCCCGGAACAACTACGACGTGGACTACAACGTGGTGCCGTCCCCCTGGGCGGTGCTCGCGGGACGGTGGCTGCCCTTCGCGCGGCGCTACCGCGTGCCGAGTTTCATGTCGCTGGTAATGAAGGCGGCGGAAATCGGCACTATTGCCGACGTTCGTGCCGCCGGCAGGCGCGCCAGCCTGCTGTTGCGACCCCCCGTGTCGCGCTTCAGCCTCACGGAAGTCAGCTCCTTCGACGAGATCGTCATGGTTGGCTACGAGCACGCAAAACTGGCCCTCGCCACCTGGCAGGCCGAGCGGGGACCGGAGTGAGGAATGAATAGAGGCAAGATAGCCGTTACTGCCGGCATCACTGCTGCTGTACTGGCCACCGCACTCGCCGCAGTGGGCGATACCGGCCCGGCAACTGGCGCCAAGGCCACACGCTCAGTTGCTGCCCGTGGCCGGCTCGAGCCGCTCGGCGGCATCGTCCGCGTGGGCGTGCCTTCCACGCCCGACGCCGTTTCGGGGGCGGTCCTCGTCAAGCTGAACGTGGACTACGGCGACGATGTCAAGGCCGGCCAGCTCCTCGGGGAGATCGACACCGGTGCGGTCGTGAGGGCGCGCCTGACGGAGGCGCGGGCGGACCTGGAGACCGCGCGTCGTCAGGCTGTGGCGGCCTCCAGCCTCGCTGACGAGGCCTGCGTCCTCGCCGATGTGGCAAAACGTCAGTCGCGGCGCAAGACAGACTTGCTGGGCCGCGGGCTGGCCTCCAATGAGGAGGCTGAGCGGGCCCGGGGCGACGCCGATGCCGGCGCAGCGTCCTGTGCAGCACGCCGCGCCGCCGCTCGCGTCTCGGAATCGGCCATAGCCGCCGCGGAGGCGCGCATGACCCGGTACCAGGCCGAGATCGAGCGCTCATTTATCCGCGCGCCGTTCGCCGGCCGCGTGCTCGACGTGCACGCGCGGCCCGGAGAGATTGTTGGCCTCGACGGCCTTGTTGAGTTGGGCCGCGTCGGCTCGATGTTCGCGATCGCCGAGGTCTATGAAACTGACATTCGCAATGTGCGCAAGGGCATGCGGGCAAGGATTCGCAGCAGCGCGCTTCCGGGCGAACTCAGCGGAACAGTGGAGCGTGTCCGGCCGAAGGTGCAGAAGATGGATGAGATTGGCACCGATCCGGCCGCCCGGAAGGACGCGCGGATCGTCGAAGTCGAAGTCAGGCTGGACGACTCAAAAGCCGCGGCGAACCTGACGAACCTGCAGGTCGACGTCGAAATCGGTCGCTGACGTCATGTGGTCGCATTTTCCGTCCGCACCGCTCGGCTGGCGCCAGTTGCGGCACCTGCCCCTGCGGCTGGCCGTGGCGATCGCCGGCATCGCCTTTGCCGTGCTGCTGATCATGATGCAGCTTGGTTTCCGGGCGGCCCTGTTCGAGAGCACGTTGCGCTTCCACGAGCGCTTTCGCTACGACATTGCATTGTTCAGTCCTGACAGCACGTTCATCGTGCGCCCGGCGGCATTCTCCATTCGCCGGCTGTACCAGGCGCTGGGCGTGGAGGACGTTGCGGACATCAGTCCCGTTTATATCTTCCCCGCGGTCTGGAAGAACCCCTGGAACAACGAGAGGCGCAGCATCAATGTGATCGGCCTCGATCCGGATGATGACGTCCTCGATACACCGGGCTTTGCAGAGGGTCGTCCTTTGCTGGCACAGCAGGACGTCGTGCTCTTCGATTCGGCTTCCCGGCCCGAGTTTGGCCCCGTCGGCGAGAAGTTCGCCGCGGAGGGGCCGATCGTCACGGAGGTCAATGACCGGGAGGTAAAGATCGTCGGACTCTTCCACGTGGGCCCGTCGTTCGGGATCGACGGAACCATCCTGACGAGTGACGACAACTGGCTGCGGCTATTCCCGGAGCGCTCCCGGGACGATATCCAGCTGGGGCTCATCCGGCTCCGGTCTGGCGCCGACCCGATCCGGGTGCGCGACCGGTTGCGCGAGTACTTGCCGAAGGATGTTCTGGTGCTGACCAAGCCCGATTTCATCGCCCGGGAAACGGCCTACTGGAATGGCGCCACCCCGATCGGGTACATCTTCGCCTTCGGCGCGATCATGGGCTTCGTCGTTGGCGCGATAATCGTCTACCAGATCCTCTTTGCCGATGTATCCGAGCATCTCAACGAGTACGCCACTCTGCGCGCGATGGGCTATCGCAACAGGTTTGTTTCCGGAATCGTGCTCCAGGAAGCGGCGATCCTCGCGGTGCTCGGTTACGTGCCCGGCATGGCCGCGGCCGCCTGGCTCTCCGGGCTCGCGGCGAGTGCCACTCGCCTGCCGCTGCATCTCACCGCAGATCGCGCACTGCTGGTGTTCGTTCTGACGCTCGTGATGTGCGGCCTGTCCGGCCTGCTGGCGTTGCGGAAGGTTCGCCGGCTTGATCCGGCCGAAGTCTTCTGATGAGTGATGTGGCACCGATCGCCCTGGTGAATGTGAATCACTGGTTTGGCAGGGGCCCGCTGCGCCGCCAGGTGTTGAGCGATATCACGACCACCATCCCCGCCGGGGAGATCGTCATCGTTACCGGGCCGTCCGGTTCCGGAAAGACCACGATGCTGACGATCGTCGGCGCCCTGCGCTCGGCCCAGGAGGGGAGCGTGCGCGTACTCGGCCAGGAGCTTCAGGGCGCCAGGAGCATTGCGCTGGAGGCGGTTCGCAAGCGCATCGGGTTCATCTTCCAGCAGCACAACCTGCTCGCGGCGCTGACGGCCTCGCAGAACGTCGAGCTCGGTCTGCGAGTGACCGGTACGTTTCGCCGTGCCGAACTGCGCAGGCGGGCCAACGCAATGCTGGATGCGGTCGGCCTGGCTGAACACATCGACAAGAAGCCCGACCAGATGTCAGGCGGCCAGCGCCAGCGCGTGGCTATCGCCCGTGCACTGGTCGGTGAGCCGGCGATGCTGCTGGCGGACGAACCGACGGCATCACTGGATCGGGCCTCCGGCCGGGAGGTGGTGGACCGCATGCAGGCACTGGCCAGGGAGCACGGGACCACGATCCTGCTGGTCACCCACGACAATCGCATCCTCGACGTTGCTGACCGGATCCTGCACCTGGAAGATGGACGGCTATCCACATTCACGGAGGCGGTCATCGCGAATACCCAGCAACTGATGCACACGCTCGCGGAGAGCAAGAACCGGCAGCGCCTGGAGGACCTGGTCGCGGGCATGGACGAGCAGACGTTTCGCCGGACTCTGCAGGACCTGAGCCAGGAGACCCAGCACTTCCTGCAGGCCATCGAACGTGCCGGGGACGAGGCCTACCAGAGCATGCTGGAGCAGTCCCTGCGCGTCTTTACCTGTCGCGTCGGAGAACTGATGAATGCCGAGCGCGCATCCGTGTTCCTCGTGGATCATGAGCGCCAGCAACTGGTGCTGCGTGTCGCCCAGGACGCCGACGCCATCAGGATTCCGCTCGCAACGGGCATCGCGGGCGCGGCAGCGACTACCGGCAAGACCGTTCGGGTGGCGGACGCCTACGAGGATCCACGCTTCAATCCCGAGATCGACCGGCGCACAAACTTCAGGACCCGCTCGGTGCTCTGCCTGCCACTGCACAACGTAAGGGGTAGCGTGTTTGCGGTGACTCAGTTACTGAATCGCCGTGACGGCAGGCCCTTTGACGAGAACGACGAGCGCCGCTTTGCGGAGTTCGCCAATTCGCTGGGCGTCCTGCTGGAATCGCTGGTGGGGATGGCGAGGCAGACTAACGCAGGGCCGGCAGCACCCGTTCCCCGATCAGCCTGATGCCGTCGGCCGGGTCATCGTGCACGCGGAGCGCGATCTCATGCCGAATGATGTCGATTTCCACGGGTCAAGCCACGCCGTTGTCGCGGAACCAGTCCAGCATCCGCTGCCAGCCGTCGGCGGCCGCCGACGCGTGATACTGGGGCCGATAGTCCGCGTGAAAGCCGTGGTCGGCGCCGGGATAGACGACGAGCTCTGACGGATCGCCAGCCGCCGCCAGCGCCGTGCGCATCTGCTCCACGTTCGGCATTGGTATGGACATGTCCTTGTCACCGTGCAGCCCGAGGACGGGTCCATGGAGGCGGCCGGCGACGTCAATCGGATACGTCCGGCCCTGCGCTATGCGACCCAACATGCCGGGCCCCGCGCCGACCAGTCGCCCGTACCAGGCAACACCGGCCCGGATTCCGGGGTGGTGTGCGGAATACACCCAGACGAAGCGCCCGCCCCAGCAAAAACCCGTGATCCCCAGCCGACCGGTGTCGGCGTGGGGATGCCCCGCTGCCCAGGCCACTGTCGCGTCGAGGTCGCTCAGCACCTGGTCATCCGGGACCTTCTCCACCACGCTGGTGATGATCGTCCAGATCTCCTCGATCTTCGATACATCACCCTGCCGCTGGTAGAGATCAGGTGCCACGCTGAAATAGCCCGCTCTGGCCAGGCGCCGGCAGACATCCCGGATGTACTCGTGGAGCCCAAAGATCTCGTGAACCACGATGACGACGGGATGGGGCCCGGCGGACTTCGGCCGGGCATAGAACCCGGGGATGTCCCCGTCGGCCGCGGGGATCCTCATATCGCTGGTTTCCAGGCCGTCGCCGTCCGTCGTCATCGCGCTCGGGGCGAGCGGTTGGACCGCCCGTGCGTAACCCGGCTCCTGCTCCGTCATGTTGAACCCTCCGAACGTGAGCCAGTCTACGCGGTACGCTCCAGGCCCGTGTGGCGTGACGCAGTTCGCAGCGTCCCGCTGAATTTTGCTCAAGTCTGACGGCTCTGGTCCGACTCCATACGACTGGGGCGGGGCAATTTCCGCAGCTGTGGGCGCACGACGAGATGCCGCCAGGCCAACCTGGGACTGATTCAGACGTGCGTCAGCAGCCCTTCGCCGCGGGCTGGACGGGCGGGCTTGCCGTGGCGCTGGCCGTCTATGCGCTGGCGGCCATCCTGCTGAACGTCCTCGATGCGGACGGCGGCCGGGCCCTGCAGGTCTTTAACCTGTACTCCGACTCGCCGGCCTGCCTCGCGACGATCGTCCTCAGCGTGGTCGCCGCCCGGAGTGCTGAGAACCCGTCAGTACGGCGGACCTGGTGGCTCCTGGCCGCAGCGCTTGGGGTCTACTGCGTCGGCAACCTGCTCAACTCCACATACTGGCTCTTCGATCGCGATCCGTTCCCCTCGGTGGGCGACGTCTTCTTCCTGGCGTTCTACCCGCTGGTCTTCGCGGCCGTCCTTACGGTGATTCGCGCCGCATCGCTGCGTGTCCCCTGGGGCCGTCTTGCTCTTGACGGCACAATTCTGGTGCTCGGCTTCGGCGCGTTCTTCTGGTTCTTCGTGATCAGCCCGGCCGCGGCCGGCGGCGAAGCGGATCTGATCAAGTACGCGCTCACCCAGACTTACATCGGGCTTAACTGCCTGATGGTGATGGCTTTCGGCATGCTGCTGATAGCGGGTGGTGGTGGCCCGCTCCGGCGTCGCACCCTCGTGTTGCTCACGCTCGGTTTTGCCACCATGTTCCTGGCCGATATTGTCTGGGCGCTGTCGAAGGTAACGGGCAACTACCTGCCTGGTGGGATCTCGGACGCTGTCTATCTCTCGTGCTACATCGTGCTCGGTGCTGCAGCCCGGGAGCAGGTTCGTGGTCCCGTGCGGGACACCACTGAGCCCCGCACTCTGGACAACGCGCTGGTCCAGGGGCTGCCCTACGCAGCCATGCTCGTGTCATTCCTGGTGCTGGTGTACTTCACCCGTGGGGATGTGAGTGATCCCGCCACGATCATGACGATGATCATCTTTGTCCTGACCCTGCTCCTGATGGTGCGCCAGGGAGTGATCTTCCGCGACGACGTGCTGCTGCGTGAGCAGCGCGCGGCCCGCCTGGTCGAAGCCCGGTACGCGTCCCTGATCCGCAACGCCTCGGACGTCATCGTGATCGTCGATGTGGACGGACGCCTGCAGTTTGCCTCGCCAGCGGCGGAACGTACCTTCGCCCGCCGGCCAGACGACCTGGTAGGGCGAAACCTGCTGGACCTCTGGGTGGATACTGACCGGGATCGCCTGGCCGGATTTCTCGCCGAAGTGGCGGCAACCCGCGGCAAGGCCGTGGGACCGGTGGAGGTGCAGGTTTCGAGCGGCACGCAGCGCTTCACGCTGGAAAGCGTGGGCAGCAATCTGCTCCACGATCCGGCCATCGCCGGGCTGGCCCTTAATTTCCGCGACGTCAGCGAGCGCAAGGTGCTCGAAGAACAGCTGAGGCAACTTGCATTCCACGATCCGCTGACGCTGTTGGCCAACCGCAGTCTGTTCCGCAATCGCGTAGACCATGCCCTGACTCTGGCACAACGGACCCAGCAGCAGATCGCGGTGATGTTTCTCGATCTCGACAACTTCAAGAACGTGAACGATTCCCTGGGCCACGATGCCGGGGATCGACTCCTGCAGGCCGCCGCCCAGCGCCTTGTGCAGCGCACCCGGTCTGCTGACACCGTGGCGCGCCTCGGCGGCGACGAGTTCGCCATCCTGATTGAGGGCGTTACTGGCCCCGCAGACGTGGAGCGCGTGGCAGTCAGCATCACGGACTCCTTCGCCGAGCCCCTGCTGCTCGACGGGGCGGAGGTCCACGTCGCCGCCAGCATCGGCGTGACCTTCTCCCGCCCGGAAGACACCACCGAGGAGCTGCTCCGCAACGCCGACATTGCGATGTACAGCGCCAAGGCGGGCGGGAAGGCGCGCCATGCCGTCTTCCAGCCGCATATGCAGGAAGTCCTGCAAGAACGGTTGCGGACCGAGGAGGACATCGGCAGGGCGCTGGAGCGGGAAGAGTTCTTCATTGAGTTCCAGCCGGTGATCGATCTGCGCACTCGCGGATTGCTGGGTGTGGAAGCACTGGTGCGCTGGCGTCACCCCGTGCAGGGCGTGTTGCTGCCGGGTCGGTTCATTCCGGTCGCGGAGGAGTCGGGGCAGGTCATCGAGCTGGGCCGCTGGGTGCTGATCGAGGCCTGTTGCCGCGTGCGGGAGTGGCGGGAGTCGATTGCGGGCGGCATGGGGCTGCGTGTGGCCGTGAATATCTCCAGCCGGCACCTGCAGCACGCGGACCTGGTGGCCGACGTCGCGCGGGCCCTGAAATGTTCTGGCCTCGAGCCCGGGAATCTCGTGATCGAACTGACCGAGAGCACGATCATGCACAACACCGAGGCCAATCTGGCCCGGCTGCAGGATCTCAAGGCACTGGGCGTGCGCCTGGCGATCGATGACTTCGGGACGGGGTACTCGTCACTCTCGTACCTGCACCGCTTCCCGATCGACATCCTGAAGATCGATCGCTCGTTCGTCAGCCGCCTCACGGAGACTGGCGACGGTCCGGAACTGGCCCGCGCCGTCGTGATGCTCGGCGACACGCTGGGCCTCGAGACGGTGGCGGAAGGAATCGAGGAGGAGGACCAGGTGGCAGCGCTGCTGGCACTGGGTTGTGTGGCGGGGCAGGGCTTCCTCTTTGCCCCGTCGACAACCCTGCAAGCGCTGGCTTCGTCGCCCTTTGCGGACCGGCGCGCCCAGCTCTGGGAAGGCCATGCGCCGGACGATCCCCTGACCGCCACCGGGCGCCATCGCCTGCCGGCGTTTTCCCGGCCCCGGTCCGCAGCCTGAGATCGCGACGCGGGTGCAGGAGCAGCTTTAGCCGCGACCGATGCGCGGGTCGGCGCCCCTACAATAGCTAAGCATGCGGCACGATCCGAAACCGCTCCCGCTGTTCGTCCTGCACCTGTTCTGCGGTGAGGCCCGTGCTGGCTGCAATGACGGCCACCAGCCCATGGGCCATATCCTTGGGCAATCTTGCGTGGTGCAGTCGCTCCCAGACACGGATGCGGGCGGCCGGGGTCTTGAGCGTGGATGCCTGATCCTTGAGATCCTGACGCCGACGTTCAGCGGTATCCGCCTGTTGCTGCAATATGCGGGTGCGAAACTCGTCCGGGGCTTCGCCCGCAAACGGGAGCGGTGTGCGCCCAAACGGGGTCCAGGGTTTATCCGGCATCGGGGGTACTCCCGGGAGGCGTTGAGCCGGCAGACTCCGTGGTGGCGGGGGCCTCGTTCTTGGCTTGCCGCTTCTGCCGCTTCTCGTTCTGGCGGGCTTGCCGCGCGAGTTCCTTCTGCTTCTTCTGTTGGTTGTAGTTTGGCTTGGCCAATGTCGCTCCAGACGCTGCGGGGATGTCGGAGTATACGCATGAATCCGGAGGGTCCGCCCCCCCAGGACCGATTGATTCGCCCGGGCCGGGTCG
Organism: uncultured Chromatiaceae bacterium; assembly: GCA_964391025.1. Classification (GTDB taxonomy): domain Bacteria; phylum Pseudomonadota; class Gammaproteobacteria; order Steroidobacterales; genus SHZI01. The sequence continues at coordinate 3,026 of CAYMKJ010000022.1, read as the reverse complement.
TCCCAACCCGCAGAGGGCTACCCTGCCGTTGGGTGTCTGGGTGGGTCTCTGGGGTAAAACCGCGTATGCGGCATATCGCGCTAAGCCTTGGTCTGCTGGCGGCCGGTCTGGCGAGTGCGGCAGATCTGCCCGCCATTTCAGGGCCGACAGCCCTGGCCGGAGCGGGACAGATCCCTGCTATTCCCGCCCCCGAGGAACTGGAGCGCCGGGGGGCCATCGTCGGGCGCATCGGGATCGAGGTCGACAAGATCTTCAATGAAGCAGATCCCCTCGAGGACCGGGCCCTCTACCGCCTCGCCAACAGACTTCATCGACACACGCGCGACGACACCATCCGGGCCCAGGTTCTGCTGAAAACCGGCGAACCCTACTCGGTCCAGCGCGCGGAGGAGACGGCCCGCATCCTGCGCGGCAGAAAGTACCTCTATGACGCGGCTGTAGAGTCGACCGCCTACGATCGGGAGACCAACACCGTTGATCTGCTGGTGCGGGTGCGGGATGTCTGGAGCCTGAGCCTGGGTATCGGAGTTAGCCGGAGCGGTGGTACCGACAAGTCAGTGTTGCGTCTCGTGGATTCGAACTTTCTCGGTCGCGGGCAGTACCTGGCGGCCGGCTACACCAGCAACGTCGACAGGTCGGGGGTGTTCCTGAACTTTCGCGACCAGAACCTCTTCCAGTCCTGGTGGGCCATCGACACGGCCTACATCGACGCCAGTGACGGGAGTACGGTCAGCCTTGCGTTAAAGAGGCCCTTCTATTCACTGGATACGCGCTGGAGTGCCGGCACCAGTCTCCTTAGCCAGGACCAGATCACCACACTTTATGACCTCGGCGAAGAGATTAACGAGTTCCGCCAGCAGAATGACTTCTACGGTGTCGAAGGCGGCCTGTCCCGCGGGCTCATCAATGGCTGGACCACCCGCTGGCTGGCCGGCTTCCGCTACGACCGCAGCCTCTTCGAAGACGCTGGCGACGACGGGACCACGGTGCTGTTACCGGAGGACCGGACGCTCTCATACCCCTGGGTGGGGGTTGAGCTCATCCAGGACGCCTTCGAGACGACCCGCAACCAGGACCAGATTGGCCGCACCGAAGACGTCTTTCTCGGCAAGTCCCTGCGACTGGAGCTGGGCTGGTCGGCAACAGCCTTTGGTGCGGACCGCTCCGCGGGGATCTTTGCGTTGAGTGGGCGTCTGGGGAGCTACGTGGGGCAGCGGGGGCTGATCGTTATGGGGAGTTCCTGGGCGGGACGCCTGGAGTCCGGACGCCTTGCGGATTCCCTCTTGTCTGCGGACACGCGCTACTACCTGCGGTTCAATGAGAAAAACGTTTTTACCGTCGCCGCCAACGGCCAGCGCGCATTCGACCTGGATCTGGATCACCAGCTGTTGCTGGGCGGCGATTCCGGTCTGCGGGGCTATCCCCTGCGGTACCAGACCGGCGACTACCGGGCTCTGTTCTCGGTGGAAGAGCGCTACTACACCGACTGGTTTCCGTTCCGTCTCTTCCGGGTGGGTGGCGCCGTCTTCGCAGACGCCGGGCGCACGTGGGGTGACGCCCCGCTGGCCTCTCCGCCCCTGGGCTGGCTGTACAACGTGGGCTTTGGCCTGCGGCTCGGCAATGCCCGCTCGGGTCAAGGCAATGTTATCTATCTGGACCTGGCCTTTCCGCTTGGGGCCCCCGGCGATATCGACTCGGTCCAGTTCCTGGTGGGCGCGCGCGTTTCGTTCTAGCCCGTCAGTGGCGCGTGGCCAGCTGATCCAGAATGAACGCATATTCCAGCGCCGTATTCCGGTACTGCTGGTAGCGCCCGGCCTGGCCGCTGTGGCCGGCGCTCATGTCTACGCTGAAGATCAGTGGCCGGTCGTTCGTCTTCTTCGCCCGCAGCCGCGCCACCCACTTGGCGGGCTCGTAATACTGCACCAGGGAATCCCACAGGCCGGTGAACACCAGCATGGCCGGGTAATCCTGGGCCACCACGTTGTCGTAGGGCGAGTAGGAGAGGATGTAGTCGTAGAAGATCTTCTGCTTGGGGTTGCCCCACTCATCAAACTCGTTGGTGGTGAGCGGGATGCTTTCGTCCAGCATCGTGGTGACCGCGTCCACGAAGGGTACGTAGGCGATGATCCCCCGGTACTCGCCGGGCGCCATGTTGGCGACCGCGCCCATGAGCAGGCCGCCCGCGCTGCCGCCCTCGGCGAAGACCTGGTCTTTTGCTCCGTAGCCTTGCCGCACCAGGTAGCGGGTGACGTCGATGTAGTCGGTGAAGGTGTTCTTCTTCTGCAGTTGCCGGCCCTCCTCGTACCACTGGCGGCCCAGCTCCTGGCCGCCCCGGATGTGGGCGATGGCCACGACGAAGCCCCGGTCCAGCAGACTCACCCATTCGCTGGAGAAGGCCGGATCCGTGGAGAGGCCGTAAGACCCGTAGCCATAGAGGTACAGCGGCGCCGTGCCGTCGAGCCGGGTACCCTTGCGGTAGGCGAGTGACACCGGAATCTGTTTGCCGTCCCGGGCGGGCGTGCTGATGAACGAGGTCGCGTAGTTGGCAGACTCGAAGCCGCCCAGCACCCGGTCGATTTTCTGCAATTCGCTGCGGCTAGTTTTCAGGTCGTAGTCATAGACCGTCGGCGGCGTGATCAGCGACGTGTAGGTATAGCGAATGGCCGGACTGTCCATGCCTGGCGTGGGCACGAGGCGCATTGTGTAGGTGGGCTCACGGGCATCAATGAGCGTCCCCTGGCCACCCTCATTTCCACCCTGCCAGGGCAGCACCCGGACCTTCAGTAACCCGCCGCTGCGCTCGTTCACGGTCAGATGCGTCGTCGCCACTTCGAAGGTTTCCAGGAATGCCTCTTTACGGTGGGGCAGCACGTCACGCCAGGTGCTCTTGTCTGCACTCCTGGCGATGGGAGTCCTCACGATCCGGAAGTTCGGCGCCTGCCAGTTGGTGCGTAGGACAAAGTCCGTGCCGAGGTGCTCCACGTCGTAGAGTAGATGGGGCTCTCTGGGCCGGACGGGCCGGAAGC
>CAYMKJ010000021.1:0-30823 GCA_964391025.1 uncultured Chromatiaceae bacterium | reverse complement strand
GCGATTATTGCGCTGCTGGGCGGGGCGCAACGAGGTATTGCGGCTTGCCAGTCCCTACTCCGTGCGCAACTCGGGCAGCGGGTCAACGAGATGATCCTCGAAAAGGCGCTAACCCTCGATCTCACGCAGTTCGAGGACGCGGAGTTTCACGACAAGCTCACCCGCGCCCGCCGGGAAGCGTCCAGCCGCCCGCTCAGCCTCGTCATGCGCAACTTTTCGCTGTTCCAGCAGCTCGTGTCGCTGCTCAGTTTTGCCGTACTGCTGGCCGCGTTCTCGCCCTGGGCAATGGGCCTGCTCGTGCTGGCCGGTCTGCCGGCCTTTGTCGCCGAGACCAAGTTTTCCGGGGATGCCTTCCGGCTGTTCCGGATGCGGGCGCCCGAGTCCCGGCTGCAGCTCTACCTGGAAACCGTCATCGCACGGGAGGACAACGCCAAGGAGGTGCAGTTGTTCCAGCTGGGACCGATGCTGCTGGACCGCTACAAGGCCATCTTCCGGAAGATCTACCGGGAGGACCGGGCCCTGACCATGCGGCGCGAGACATGGGGGCTGTCGCTAACCCTGTTCGGGACTGGTGTTCTCTACGGCGCCTACGGCTGGATTGCAGTCACTGCCGTTCAGGGCGGCATCACGCTGGGCGAGATGACCATGTACCTCCTGCTCTTCAAGCAGGGCCAGAGCGCAGTCGCCGCAAGCCTGAGCTCGATCGGTGGCATGTACGAGGACAACCTCTACCTCAGCAACCTCTACGAGTTCCTGGAACAGGCGCCGGCCTATCAATGGGGAGAGGCGCCGGTTGGTCCGGACCCGGCGGACGGGGTGCGCTTCGACGCCGTGTCGTTCCGCTACCCGGGCGCTTCCGAGCCAGCGCTCGAGCAGATCAGCCTGCACATCCGGCCGGGGGAAAGTCTGGCATTGGTGGGGGAAAATGGCGCTGGAAAATCCACATTAATCAAAATATTATGTGGTCTTTATCAGGCGACTTCTGGGCGTGTCCTGTTGCATGGCCTTGACGTTCGGGACTGGGATCGTGAGGCCCTCCGGCGGCAGATCGCGGTGATCTTCCAGGATTTCAATCGCTACCAGTTCACGGTGGGCGAGAACATCGGGGCCGGGGACATCGAAGCCTATGCCGACGAGGCGCGCTGGGAAGAGTCGGCCCGCAAGGGCATGGCCTTGCCTTTCATCCGCACCCTGGAGCGGGGCTTCGGGACCCAGCTTGGCAGCTGGTTCAAGGGGGGCAAGGAACTCTCGACCGGGCAGTGGCAGAAGGTCGCGCTGTCCCGGGCGTTCATGCGAACGTCGGCAGACGTGCTGGTGCTCGATGAGCCGACGTCTTCCATGGATGCGGCGGCGGAGGCCGAGTTGTTCGAGTACTTCCGGGAACACACCGTGGGCCGGATCTCGATACTGATCTCGCACCGGTTCTCCACCGTCCGACAGGCCGACCGGATTGCTGTCCTGGAGCACGGCCGGATCGTCGAGTACGGGACCCATGCGGAGCTGCTGGAGCGGAATGCGGGGTACGCCCGACTCTTCCATCTGCAGGCGCAAGGCTATCGCTGAGAGATGTTCCTGACGCCTAGCGTCGCCGGCGGGCCAGCAGCAGTCCGAGGGTGAGCAGCATCAGCGGGTGAATTGCTCCGCCGCCACCACCACCCGAGCTGGGGGCCTTGCCGAGTGTCACTTCCTGGGCATCAGAGCGGCCGAGGTCGTCGGTGACAGTCAGCTGAACCGTGACCAGGCCGACGGCGGGGACAGTCACCGTCGCGTTGGCACCGTCAGTTGCTCCGACGAAAGTGGGATCGCCACTGACGGCGGTCCATGCATGGCTGCTGATCGTCCGGTTCCGGGCCGCAGCGCTGTCGCCGCCATCGAGGAGCACATCCTGGCCGGTGCCCGTGCCATCGGGTTTCACGATCCGCGCCATCGGGCGCTGGGCCTCGGCAATCGCGCCGGGAGCATCGGCGATCCCGGCGCCGCAGGTGGTCGTGGTGCAGTTGCACTGGCCGAGCGATTCATCGGCGTTCGAAGTGTTCGGGCAGGTGGGCAGTCCTGCCTGGGGCACAGGGAAGGGCCGGGCGCCGGCCTTGATGCGCGCAATAAACTCGGCCGTGCTCATACCGTCGTTCACGCCGTACATCAGACCGGCGACAGCGGCAACAATCGGTGCCGAGAAGCTGGTGCCGATGTTGTAGTTGGCCTCATCCGTGTAACTCGACGACAGCGGTACCGTCAGGCCCGTATTGTCCGCCGTGATCAGCGAGTAGCCACAGAGAAACGTGGTGTTCACGTCCGGGCAATTGCCGGCGGGCGCCGAGATCCCGACCTCGGGTCCAAGACTGCTGTAGCCAACCTTCGTGCCCACGTGGCGCAGCCCGCCGACCGCGAGTACGCCGGGGCAGTTTGCCGGAACCCCTACCGGGCTACTGTCGTTGCCGGCTGAAACGACTACCAGCACGCCAGCGATGGTCAATTCCGCAATTACGTCCTGGTAGGGTGCGCCGCACGTGCCTGTGCTGCCAAGGCTCAGGTTGAGGATCTTGGCCGGGGTGAGATTTGTCGGCACGCCGTTGCCCACGGAAAAGCCGGCGGCCCAACGCATTCCGACGATGATGTCCGAGTCATACCCGCCGCACTTGCCGAGCACCCGCACTGGGAGCACGTCGCCATTCCACGTGCCACCGGCAACACCTACTCCATTGTTGGTGGCGGCACCGATCATCGCCGCCACGCGCGTGCCGTGCCAGGAACTCGGGTCGTCGTCACAGCCTTGCAAGGGGCCGCTCTGGGACTCAGTGACCGACACCCAGTCGCCCGGATCCGAGGCATCAGGGTCCCAGTCGTCACCGTCGTTAGCCCTTGCGAAGGAGGTGGCGGATTCCCCTGAGACGAAGTCGTAGCCCGGCAGCACGCGTTCGGCCAGGTCCGGGTGTTCGAAGCGGACGCCGGAATCGAGCACGGCGATCACAGTGTCGGCAGTGCCGGTCGTGGTTTCCCAGGCCGCCGTAAAATTCGTTGCCGCCGTCGCTGTCTCCACGCCCTGCAGGTACCACTGGCTGTCGTAAAGGGGGTCGCTCGGGACGGCTCGCGTGTAGCGGCGCTGGTCCACTTCGGCAAATTCAATGTCCGGGTCGGCCCGCAGGGTTGCCAGAGTCTCTTCGAGGCTGCTGCCCGCGAGGGCCGTGCGCATGGCAATCCCGACCATGCCGTTACCGAGATCCCGCGCGCCGCGCAGGGGCAGACCGGAGCGCTCGGCCACGCGGCGGGCGCGGTCGGGTCCACTCGGGCCTGGTTCCTGCACCGCGGATTGCGCCTGACGCTGGCCACTGGCTTCCGTAAAGGCCGCCGGCCGGAGCTTGATGATCAAACGGGAGGTGGCGTCGGTTTCAGCCGTGGCCTGCGCCAGTACCGGTGGTGTGATGAGCGTCGTGAGCAAGAGGACAGCCGCTGCTGCCAAGGCCACAGACCTGATTCTCATAAGCCCTCCCTGGCCGCCGCCCCGGCGACGCACCTGTGGAAGTATGCGCCAAAGGTTCCGGGCCTGATAAGATTCCGCTCAATCAATCACTACAACAGGAGGCTCTACCATGGCCAAGAAAGCTCCCAGTGAAAAGCTGCTCCGTGACCTGCAGACTGTCGTGGACGATGCGGAAGCGCTTCTGCAGGCCACCGCGGCCCAGACGGGCGAGCGCGTCGACGGCATTCGGGTGCGGGCGCAGGAATCCCTGAAGCGAGCGAAGTCCCGACTCATGGAGGCTGAGGGCGAGACGCTGGAGCACGCCCGTGAAGCGGCGGCGACGGCCGATGAATACGTGCGCGAAAATCCCTGGCAGGCGGTGGGCGTTGCTGCCGGCGTGGGTATTCTCCTGGGCCTGCTCATCAGCCGCCGGTGAACGCCAGCCACAACGACCGGCCCCGCGGGCCCGTTCGTCAGCTGATCGACTCCGTCAGCGGGCTGCTGGCGACGGCGATCGACATCGGGCGAACCCGCCTGGAGTTGCTGACGATCGAGTTGCGCGAAGAACTGCACCGGACTGCGGGGTTGCTGGTCCTGGGTGCCGTGGCGGTGCTGGCCGCGGCTGCCGGCGTGCTTTTTGCCGGCCTCGCCATCATCTTTGCCTTCTGGGATACCCACCGGATTCTCGCCGCAGTGCTGGTCACCACAGGATTCTTCGGGTTAGCGGTGGTTGCTGCACTCCAGGTGCGGTCGCGCCTGCGGTCACGACCCCGGTTTCTTCGGGCGACGCTCACGGAGCTGGCCCGGGACGAAACTCAGCTGCGCGGCCGTTCCCCGTGAGTCAGGAATCCGACCGCCTTCGGTTCCGTCGTGAGATTCTCCTGCAGCGCGGTGAACTGCAGCGGCTGGCTCTGCAGGATCGCCTGCAGCAGATCGAGGGGACGCTTGACGGCGTCGATCGCGGCCTCAGTCTCCTGCGCCGGGTCGCCACGCCCCGGGTGCTGCTGGCTGGTGGTGTTGTGGCGACGCTGCTGCTCGGCCGCAGTCGAACGCAGCGGGCACTGTTTGGCGGGCTTGCGCTGGTCGGTCAGCTGGCCCTGAGCCGACTGGATCTGGGTCAGCTGGTCAGGCGGTCCCGGTAGCGAAGCGCGGGGAACCAGCGCATCCAGAGACCGCAGACCGCCAGAGTGCCGATGCCGCCGATGACCACCGCGGGCACCGTGCCGATGACGGCGGCCACGGCCCCCGACTCGAACTCGCCCAGCTCGTTAGAGGCCCCGATAAATACCGAGTTGACCGCAGCCACCCGGCCGCGCATCGCATCCGGCGTGTCGAACTGCACGAGGGTGGAGCGTATGAAGACACTGATCATGTCCCCAGCGCCCAGCACGATCAGGCACAGGCACGACAGCACCAGGTTCGTGGACAGCCCGAAGCCGATGGTGGCGACACCGAAAATCGCCACTCCCTGAAACATCCGCAGGCCGCTGCGGGACTGCAACGGACGCTGTGCCAGCCAGAGTGCCACCAGCAGGGCCCCGACGGCGGGCATGCTGCGCAGCAGGCCGAGACCACCAGGTCCCACATCAAGAATGTCCCGGGCGTAAATCGGGAGCAGGGCGGTGGCACCCCCGAGCAGGACGGCGAAGAGGTCGAGGGAGATCGCGCCGAAGATGGCGGGGCGTGACTGGATGAAGCGGATACCGGCAACCAGCGTTTCCCAGGTGATCTCGCCGGGTGCTGTCTGTGGCCGGCTGCGCATCATGGCGAACAAGACGCTGCAGGTCAGAAAACAGAGCGCTGCGGCACCGAACGCCACGGGGGCTCCGAAGTAGTACAGCAACCCGCCCAGCGCCGGGCCCGCGATCGTCGCGGTTTGCCAGGCTGTGGAATTCCACGCGATCGCATTGCCCAATTGTTCGGGCGGCACCAGATTCGGGACCAGCGCCTGGCCGGCTGGATTCGCAAAGGCGCGGCTGACACCGAAGAGCAGTAGAAGTGCATAGATGAGCCAGACCTGGGCGGAGCCCGCTACGGCAATGGCCAGGAGCCCCAGGTTGGTGCCAAGCGTTACCAGGTAGCAGGCCACCAGAATCCGACGGCGGTCGTAGCGGTCGGCCGTGTGCCCCGTAACCAGGGCGAGGGCCACGGCGGGCAGGAACGAAGCCAGACCGACGAGGCCCAGGGCGAAGGGGTCCCGCGTCAGGTCATAGACCAGCCAGCCGATCGCCACGTTCTGCATCTGCATAGCCAGCGCGGAAAGGAAGCGCGCCGCCAGATACAGTCCAAAATCCCGGCTGAGAAAGACCGCCGTCGCGGGCAGGACGCTCACCGAGCGAGAAGGTCGTCACCCTCCCGTGCGCCGACCGGATCCGCAAACGTGAAGCCCGTTCCCTTGATGCGGGCATTGGAGACAGCCTTCGGGCCCTTGACCACGCCGAGCCACGTTACCGGTTCCAGGCCTTCGCGTTTGGCGACCTTGGCAAAGAAGTCTTCCTTGTTCTCGGGAATGTCGTTGAACAGGTTGAAGAGTCCCGACAACTGCTTGTCGATGGCGAAGGCAATGGCCCTGACGACGTCGTCCCGGTGGATGAGCATGGCGTCCGATTTGCCATCGAAGGGAATCTGCTTGCCAGCAATGTGGCGCAATTCGTTCCGGTGTTCCCGCCCCGGGCCGTAGATGGTGCCCGTACGGAAATTGACCACGCGTCGCGAGTCAGTACCGAGTGCCGCAAGCTTCTGTTCCGTTTCGATGAAAACCTGCGCGGCCGGTGAGGCGGCATTGGGCGGCGTGGTCTCGACCACCGGCGTTACACCGTGTGCATCGCCGTAGGCATTCAGTGAACTGCAGAAGACGATTTGGCGCAGGTTGGGCGCCGCAGACAGGGCACCGATCAGGCCGTCAGCAGTGCCAACATAGGAATCCCGGTAGGCGACTGGGTCCATGTAGGGTTTGCCATCCTTGAAGCCCAGGCCACCGGCCATGGTCAGTACGACGGCATCGACGCCGTCGATGAGTTTTTTCATTCCGGCGATGTCGCTGCCTTTGGTCACGACCACCTGGCTCGCGACGGCAGCCAGTTCGGTGGCCCGCTCCGCTCGCGTCGTTGTGACCCGGACTTCGTGGCCCTGAGTCCGGAAATGTCGAGCGGCGGCCATGCCCGTGTAGGCGGCGCCGACGATTGCGATCTTCATGGGGCTTAAGTCCTTCATCCGGTGTAAAACGTCAGTCTAACAGTCGCCGCCTGAGTGCCGCTTGCGATCATTCGTACCAGAACCACTGCATGGAGCGTGGGACCATTAGCCGCACTGTCGTCGGACGAGTACAGACAGGCCTTGGCCAGGCTGGCGGATTCACTGCATTGCCCTGGGCGCAGCGCGAATTCATGCGCGCGCTCGGCATCGACCCCTACCCAGGCACCCTCAATCTGCTTCTGGAACCGAATGGGCTTGCTGAGTGGCAGGCGCTCACGGCCCAGCCGGGTCTGCGGGTCGTGCCGGAACGCGCCACTGACTGCGCGGCGCGCTGCTATCCCGTGCTCGCGTCCGTGCCGGGGCAAGGGCCGATCACGGCCGGTATCCTCGTCCCGGAAGTACCGGGCTACGCACCGGACCAGGTCGAGGTCCTGGCGGCCGTTTCACTGCGGGAGTCCCTCCGACTTGCTGATGGCGACAGCGTTACGCTGCGGACTGTGCCTGCCCGAAACAGGCGAGCGGCACTGTTCGATGTCGATGGGACGCTGGTCAACTCTATCGATGGCTACCGACTGGCCGCTCAGAGGGCGGTGGACTCCTACGGCTGGTCCGTATCCCAGGAGGCGGTCCGACGTGCAATGAACTTTGGCGATCAATTCTGGGATCTGGTGGTTCCGCCCGAGTTGCTCGGCGATGAGGATCTCATTGCGCAACTCCGACGAGACACCATGGCACACTGGCCGGCCATCCTCGAGGACTCGGTCCTGGTCTATCCGGGAATCGGTCCGATGCTTGTCAGGCTGAAGATGTCCGGCGTCCGTCTGGGCATCTGTACGGCGTCGCGGGGTGAGTCGTTCCGCGCATTGGAGCGGGCCGGGTTGCTGGACCTGTTCGAGGAAGTCGTGACCGCGCGGGATGTGGTGCGCCGGAAGCCTGATCCGGAAGGGCTCATGCTGTGCATGGAACAGATGGGCGTTGACCCGGTCGAAACCGTCTACATCGGCGATACCGTGGCGGACATGCGTGCCAGCCATGCGGCAGGCCTTTACTCGGTCGGTGTGCTGACCGGAGCTGGAACTTCCGCGCTGCTGTCGGGTGCTGGTGCCCATCGGATTCTTCCCGATCTCCAGTACCTACCGGAACTCCTGCTGGGAAGTGGCGCTATTTTGCCGGAAGCGTGCTGACGTCAGATTACCCCGTCCCGGGACAGTGCCGTGATGTCGTCCGGACCGTAGCCGAGCAGGTCGCCGAGGACCTCGGAATTGTGTGCGCCCACGGCGGGACCGGGCCAGTCCGTGCGGCCGGGCGTCTCGCTGAGGAACGGCATCATCGCCGGGATCTTTAGCGGCTGGCCGTTGACCTGGACTTCCTCGAACAGGCCGCGGGCGTTGAAGTGCGGGTCCGTGAACATGTCCGCCACGCTGTAGATGGGTCCCGACGGTACCTCGGCCTTGCCGAGCACGTCGAGGACTTTCGCGGCCGTGAGCGAACCGGTCCAGGTGCCGATGGCCTGGTCGAGCTCCTTCTCGTGCACCACGCGTCCGGCGTTGTCCGCCATGCGCGGATCGTCACCCAGGTCGGGACGACCGATCGCCTGCATGAGGCGCTTGTAGATCGAATCCCCATTGCCGCCAATGATGACGAACTTGCCGTCGCTGCAGCGGTAGGTGTTGGTCGGAACGATCCCGGTCAGCGTCGACCCGGATGGTTCGCGAACCACGCCCGCGCCGGAATACTCAGGCACGACGCCTTCCATCAGGTTGAATACGGACTCGTACAGGGCGGCGTCGATGACCTGACCCCGCTTCTGGGGGTCCCGCGAACGCTGAATACAGGCCAGGAGCACGCCGATCACGCAGTGAATTCCCGCGAGTGTGTCACCGATGCTCAGGTTCGGTCGGACGGGCGCGTCACCGGGAAAGCCATTGACGTAACGGAACCCGCCGACACCTTCACAGACGGACGCAAAGCCCGGCTTGGACGCGTATGGGCCGTGCTGTCCGTAGCCGGAAATCCGCCCGTAGATCAGGCCCGGATTCTCCGGCCAAAGGTCCGCGGGACCCAGGCCCCATTTCTCGAGGGTGCCCGGGCGGAAATTCTCTATCAGGACGTCCGACTTCAGAGCGAGCTCCCGTGCAATGGCTCTGCCCTTCGGATTGCGCAGGTCGAGGGTCACAGACTTCTTATTGCGGCCCAGACTGTGCCACCAGAGCGAGACTCCATCCTTCATCACCCGCCAGGTGCGGATCGGATCGCCGGCCCCCGGGGGCTCAATCTTGATGACCTCAGCGCCAAAGTAGCCGAGCACACTGGCGGCGAACGGCCCCGCCAGCAATTGGCCCATTTCGAGGACGCGGTAGCCATCGAGGGGGCGTTGCCCCTTGGTCGTATCCATCTGGAGTACTCGCTGAAGCGACCGAATTTATTGCGGTTTGTTGCTTTACTGCCGGGGCGTCGGGGCGCGCTATTCTGCCACGGCCTGACCGATGAAATGCCACGCAATGAAGCGTGGCCCCTCGAGATAAGACCGTTCGATGTCCAGCATCCGGAAGCCGGCGGCCGTGATACGGGTGTCGATTTGCCGGTTGGGATTGCAGCCAGCCAGACCGCGGAACACGGGCGCCAGGCGGTCTTGCCACTGGCTGACGGTCAGGTCAGGAGCCCGGCCGTGCTCAAAGAACAGCAGGCGGCCGTTGGGGCGCAGGACCCGTCGGATCTCCGCCAACGCAAGGTCCAGTTCGGGAATCGAGCACAGGGTCCAGGTGCTGACGACCGAGTCAACGCTTCCCGTCTCCAGCGGGATGCTCTCGGCTCCCGCCGCGAGCAGTTCGACGGGGAAGGGCGACGCCCGGGCGGCCTCGGCGGCCTCCTGCCGGAGCAGGGTCGAGGGCTCGAGGCCGAAGAGGTGCGTCACCTCCCTGGTGTAGTGCGGCAGATTCAGGCCCGAGCCGATGCCGACTTCGAGCACCCGTCCGCTGGCCAGGGCCGGAATCCGCGGGCGGTAGCGGGTCATTGCCTTGTTGCGCATGCCGGCTGCGATCAGGCGGGGCATGATCCGCTCGGAATAGAAGCTCACGGGCGGTTCCGTCGGCGGATCGCCCCAACGACCAGCTGCAGAAAATCCTGCTCGTCGCGAATGTCCCCGATATCCCGAGCCTCCACGGTATAGCCGTGGTGCTTTGCCAGGCTCTCGTAGCGGGGGCGGCGGTGCTGCACCAGCCTGGGAAAGATCCAGCGCACGAATTGGTCCGGGTCGATGCCGTTCGGGTCCGGTTCGCCAGTCTCCGCGAGGTAGACCTTCAGCTCCCGGTCCAGGAAGTCGTCCCGATAGTAGAGCGGTTTGGGGTTTCTCGCCGCCCGCCGGATCAGTTCCTGTTCCATGTCGTCGCCGGCGCGGAGATAAAGGATCAGCGTGTGATCAGCCAGTGTCTTCAGCATGTCCGGGTCGTCGAGTTCGCACAGGCTGCCGCCAGCGTCATTCAGGAAATGGTCGTAGCCGTAGATTTCCTTGGCCTTGACGATGAATTTCGCCACGTCTTTCATGGCTGAGATTTCTGCCTCCCCGTGCAGGCGCTGATGGCGCTTGAAGTTCTCCAGCGAAACGCCACCCCGCGAGGAATTACCGACTTTACCCAGAAACGTCGAGATCGGATCCAGGTTCTTGACGGTGATATTGCTGGCGATGTAAATCGAGTCACTGCGCAGCAGGTCCCGCAGGAAATCTACCTGCATGGCCTGTCGCTTGATGTTGTCGAGAATTGGTTCTTCGAGGTACTTGGTACCAATCCGGTAGTCCCCAGAGTAGTGAAACCAGGTCGACCGGGGCAGCTTGTCGGCAAGAGTGGTCTTGCCGACCCCGGACATGCCAAGGAGCGTGATCGCACGACGCGGCCAGGCGAGGAATTCTTCCGGGGTTCTCAACATGCGCCGAAGTATACCGGGCTGGGCTCAGAGTCCGGCGAGGCGGCGGTGCAGATCCAGCGCTTCACTGCTCGGCCGGTGATCCTCATCCTTCGGGTAACGCAAGGGCCGACCAACCAGAATGCGGTAGCTCGTCTCCATCAGATCGTCGGTGATCACGACGGACATGCTGCCCGTGTCGATTGCCACCTTGCCCAGGTCGAAGAGGGCGTGAAGGTCGGAGCGGAGCAGCAGGCCGTTCGAGGGATGGTGAGTAAACTTTCCCCTGAAGGGCACGATGGAGGCGGCCTCGAGCGTATCGACGGCATTGAAATTGGTGATTGCGCAGCGGTATTCGTAGGCCTGGAGGAGCGCCTGTCGGAAACTGGGTTGGCCGCGCCGCTTGATGATGGTGTCGATGACGGCCTGCCGGCCATCCTTGCTGTTCTGGGGCTCTACCAGTTGCAGCCGGGCCATGTCTCGTTCCGAGACCCGGATCATGCCGCTCATGTCCAGAATCGGTCCGCCAACGGCGGTGTTCAGCAGCCGCCGGCGGGCAAAGCGTTCAACGCTGCCAAAATCACCCTCGATCCGTTCCATGGCGTCGTCGGGAACCCGTGCCATCTCGGTGAATTCGACGGACAGGTAGTCGGCCAGTTCGCTGAAGGGCAAGCCGAGTGCAATGGGCTCAGACAGGAAGAACAGGTACTCCCGGACCTCGCTGTCTGGCGTATCGGCGCCCCAGATGGCTCGGGCTGCCTTCGCATTCTCGTAACGCCCGAGAACCTTGGCGTAGTGCCGGTAGGTATCCTTTTGCCCGAGGAGCACGAAGTCCCCGCCGCTCATCAGGAACCAGTTCTCGATGTTCTGTGGGGTGCCGCGCAGCCCCCAGGCGTAAAAACCGTGGCCGCGCCGCTCGATATCGATCAGCTCCGGATACGTGGCGTCGCTGAAGTTCCGGATGATCAGTTGTCGCTCAATCGGTGTCCCGACGGACCTCTCGAGATCCACCCGGTCACGTTGCGACTCAATAGCGGCGATGAAGATTCTGCCCATTGATGGAAGATTCTAGCCCACAACCCCGGCTGGTGGTCCGGCCCTGTGGTCTGAAGTCAGAACGGGTATCATTACCCGCCTTTTTTCCTGACCCGACGATGGCGTATTCATGACTTCGAGGCCCGGCAATTCGACCAGCCCGCGCGGTTGGCACGTCCACAAGTTTGGCGGCACCAGCCTGGGTGATCCGGACTGTTTCCGCCGAGTTGCCGACATCCTGCTCGACGAAGCGGTGGCCCGTCAGGCCGTCGTGGTCTCAGCCATGGCAAAGACTACGGATGCTCTCCTCGGGCTGGTAGCCGCGGCGGAGCAGTCCTCAGCGGACGTCGGGGACCGGATCGACGCCATAGCTACGCGCTACCGGGCCACCGTCGCGGCACTCCTTAAGCAAAAGCAGAATGCTGACGAGATTCTGAAGACCTTCTCCGCCGATCTGGCCGATGTGGGCGACGTGCTCCGGGCCATCACCCTCGTGCGCCAGGCGGGTGAGCGGAGCAGGGATTTGATTGCGGGGTATGGCGAGCTGTGGTCGTCCCGGCTCCTGGCCGCCTACCTGACCGAACGCGCCCTGTCCGTTGCGGGCAGCCGGCCCGTTCACTGGATCGATGCCAGGGACCTCATCGTCATTGAGCGGGGAGAGATGGGGCCGGCGGTCCAGTGGGACGAATCGCACGCCAATGCTCGCCGGATCTTCACCGAAGGCACGTTCGGTATTGCCGTGGTGACCGGCTTCATAGCCAGTGAACGTAATGGCCTGCCGACGACCCTCGGCAGAAATGGCAGCGATTTCTCAGCGTCGATCGTCGGGGCTCTGCTCGACGCCGAGAAGATCACGATCTGGACAGACGTTGATGGTGTGATGAGCGCAGACCCGAACCGGGTGCCCGAGGCGGCCATCATCAGTTCCTTGTCCTACAGTGAAGCCATGGAGCTGGCCTATTTCGGGGCCAAAGTCATCCACCCGCAGACGATGTCACCCGCCGTGCAGCGGGCGATTCCGATCTGGATTCGCAATACCTTCAACCCGGCGGCGCCCGGTTCACTGATCGGTCCGAATTCCGGCTCCAGCCAGCCGATCAAGGGCGTTACAGCAGTGGACGATGTGGCGCTGCTGAACATCGAGGGTGCCGGGATGATTGGCGTGCCCGGCACGGCCGATCGTCTCTTCGGCGCGCTCCGCGAGGCAGGCATTTCCGTCATCCTCATCTCCCAGGCCAGCTCGGAGCACTCGATCTGCATTGGTGTTCCCAGCCGGATGGCTGCGGACGCGGAGCGGGTAGTGCAGCGCGCCTTTGCCGTCGAACTGAAGCAGGGGCTCGTCCAGAGCGTGACCATCAAGAATCCCTGCAGCGTGATTGCGGTAGTGGGCGATGGCATGGCGGGCATGCCCGGGATTGCCGGCCGCTTCCTGGGCACGCTCGGGAGTGCGGGAATCAATGTAAAGGCGATAGCCCAGGGCTCGTCTGAGCGAAATATCTCTGCGGTCGTGGCCCGGCAGGACTCTACTCGCGCGCTTCGCGCCGTCCATTCCGGTTTTTATCTTTCAGCAGAGACCATCTCCATCGGCATCATTGGCCCTGGCAACGTCGGTCAGGTGCTGCTGAAGCAAATGGCCGCCGAATTGCCCCGGCTGAAGTCCCAGTTCAATCTGGACCTGCGGGTTCGGGCCGTTGCCGGCTCAAGGCGGATGCTGTTGAGTGATCGCGCCATTGATCTGACCGCCTGGCGCGAGGACTTCGACTCGCTGTCCGTCCCGCTGGACTGGGCCCGGTTCACCGATCATGTGCACGCTGAACACCTGCCGCACGCGGTAGTCGTCGACTGCAGCTCCAGCGAGGAAGTAGCCGCGAGGTATGTGGAGTGGCTCGGCGGCGGCGTCCACGTGGTTACGCCCAACAAGAAAGCGCCAAGCGGGCCGCTCCGAACCTACGACCAGTTGCACGAGGTCCGTCGCCGCCACAACACCCGCTTCCTGTACGAGACGACAGTGGGCGCAGCGCTGCCCATCCTTGGCACGCTCCGGGACCTGCGGGAAACCGGTGACGAGATCCACAGTATCGAGGGCATCTTCTCGGGCACGCTGGCCTACCTGTTCAACGTTTTCGATGGCAGCAAGCCGTTTTCCACCATCGTGCGTGAGGCCCGGGATGCGGGCTACACGGAGCCGGATCCGCGGGATGATCTGTCGGGTCTGGACGTGGCCCGCAAGCTGATCATTCTCGGTCGCGAGATGGGCATGCGGCTCGAGATGCGGGATCTTGTGGTGGAAAGTCTGATACCTGCAGGCCTGGAGGCTGGTACGCCGGATGACTTCCTGCGCGCACTGCTGGCACACGATGGGCCAATGGCAGAGCGATGGTCCAGGGCCAACGCGGCTGACCAGGTGCTGCGCTACGTGGGCAGGCTCGATCGCCGGTCCGGCACGGCCACGGTGCGGCTGGAGTCGCTGGACCGTCGACACCCGTTCGCCAACATCAATCTCACCGACAACATCGTGCGGTATGCCTCGGCCCGCTATAGCGAGAACCCTCTGGTGGTGCAGGGGCCAGGAGCCGGACCCGCGGTGACAGCCGCCGGCGTCTTTGCCGATATCCTGCGGCTCGCCACCTACCTCGGCGCGTCTCTTTAGAGTGCCACAATGCGTTACGTGAGTACCCGCGGCGGCCCAATCGTTGGCATCGAGACGGCCATCATGGGGGGCACGGCCGAAGATGGCGGGCTGTATGTACCCGACGAGCTGCCTGTCGTCCCGCCTGCCGATTTTTCCGCGGCGGACGATTTCCCGGCCGTGGCCGCGAAACTACTGGAGCCGTTCTTCGCTGGCTCTTCCCTGGCCAGCCGCCTGCCGGACATCTGCCGCGCGGCATTGAACTTTCCACTGCCGCTGCGCCAGCTGGAGACGTCCCCCGGCAGCCTTGCCGTGCTGGAACTCTTTCACGGTCCAACGGCGGCTTTCAAGGACGTGGGCGCCCGCTTCCTGGCCCACTGCATGGAGCACATCATTCGCGACGGCGTGTTTGCCATGGCCCCGTTCGCTGTCCTGGTGGCCACGTCCGGCGACACTGGCGGGGCGGTAGCATCGGCCTATTACCGGCGGCCCGGCACGCGAGTCATTGTGCTGTTTCCCGAGGGACGGGTTTCTCCGCGCCAGCAGCATCAGTTGACCTGCTGGGGCGAAAACGTGCGGTCGCTGGCCGTGCGCGGCGAGTTTGATGACTGCCAGCGGCTGGTGAAGGCGTCCTTTGCGGACGCCGGGCTCAGGTCGCAGTACCGGTTGTGTTCGGCGAACAGCATCAACGTGGGGCGCCTGTTGCCGCAGGTGGCGTACTACGCGCAGGCGAGCCTGATGCACTGGCGTGCCACCCGGCGCCTCCTGAGCTTCATCGTGCCAACCGGCAATCTGGGCAACGGCTTTGCTTGTGTGTGGGCCCGGCGTATCGGTTTGCCCATCGACAGAATTGTCCTTGCGACCAACGCCAACACCACGATTCCGGACTATCTCGCGACCGGTCAGTGGCTGCCCAGGCCGAGTATCCCGACACTTGCGTCGGCCATGGATGTTGGCAATCCGAGCAATATGGAACGCCTGCAGGGGCTGTGTGGGGATATCGAGACGTTGCGGCAGGAAGTGTCTGGGGTCCCCGTTTCTGACGCGGAGATCCGCAGCACTATCGTGGCTGAGTTCCGTCGGCACGGACTGCCCTGGTGCCCGCATACCGCCACCGGGTTGCATGTCTACCGGGAATTGCCTGAGGTGGAGCGGGTGCGGCGGGACTGGGCCGTGGTTGCCACTGCGCATGCCGCGAAGTTCGATACCATCGTGGAGCCGTTGCTCGGCAGCCGGGTGGAGCCACCTGCGGAACTTACGGCACTCCTGACCCGGCCCACGCACTTCGAGACAATCTCTCCCGATCTCGACGCCCTGGCGGCCAGGCTTTGATCCCATGCTCGACGCCATAGGTTTGGCTGCGGATGGCCCGCTGTGGCTGCTTTTGGCGGCTGGTGTCCTGCTGCTCGTTGCGTCGGGCGTGTGGCTCTGGCGGCTACGTCAGCGCCGGCGTCGGGACATAAACCGTCGCCTGCGTGACGCCTGCCGGGGCGTGCTCGCGAACTTCGTCATTCCGGATGGCAATGGCGAGGAAATCCAGGTGCAGTACGCCCTGCTGACTGCGCGGGGAATCTTGATCATCGACATCAAGGACGTCGAAGGCCACGTCTTTGGCAGCGAAGCCATGCAGGACTGGACGGTCATCGCGGATGACCGGCGCTTCACCTTTGCAAATCCTCAGCCCGGCCTCTGGGATCGGGTGGCAGCGGTCAAGCGCCTGACGCCGGAAGTCCCCGTTATCGGGTTCGTGGGTTTTACCGGGCGTGCGCACTTCACCAAGGGGCAGCCACGAAGCGTCACCCTGCTGGAACCGCTGCTGCAGGAGCTGGAGAAGGAGGCCTCCAGTGCACGGGCCGGTGGCGAAGGGTATCTGACGGCCTGGGAGCGGCTGCGGCAGGCAGCAATCGCCGCCCAGGTGGACCACCTGCTTACTGCTGGTCCGCGCTAAGGCCGAAGAGTACTTCGGCGTTGCGCGTCGTGGCCGCTGCGACGATGGCCGGGCTGTGCCCCATGAACGTGGCCAGAGTACGGATCACCTCCGGAAGAGTCGCAGGCTCGTTTCGCCGGCTGCGGGGTACCGGTCGGATGCTCCTCGGGAGCAGGTAGGGAGAGTCCGTTTCCACGACCACCCGGTCGAGCGGGATGCAGCCAGCGGCCGCGCGCAGGTCCGTGGCGCGGCGCTCGTCACAAATCCAGCCCGTAATCCCGATGTAGAGGCCGATGCTGAGGTAGTCCGCCACTTCTGCAGGACCGTTCGTGAAGCAGTGAGCCACGCCAGCCGGCAGACGGGAGCCTTGTTCCTTGAGCATGGCGAGAAAATCAGCATGAGCGTCGCGCTGATGCAGAAAGAGCGGTCGCCCACTGGCTGCCGCAAGCTCCAGCTGCCGCGCGAAAGCCGTGCGCTGCACATCTCGCGGCGCATAGTCGCGGTAGTAGTCCAGTCCGCATTCGCCGGCAGCCACCACGCGGGGATTTTTCAGCAGCGTCCGCAGCCCTTTCTCCGCGGCATCGTCATAGTCTGCCGCGTGGTGCGGATGCACGCCTGCGGTGGACCAGAGCACGCCGGGTTGCGCCGAGGCGAGCTCCAGGCCAGCTTTCGACCCGGCCAGGCTGGTACCGGTAACAATCATCCGCCGGACACCGCAACCGGCAGCCCGTTCCATCACATCCGGCAGGTCGTTTCGAAAACTCTCGTGGGTGAGGTTGGCGCCGACGTCGATCAGATCGGCCACGTGGGCATTACGCCGCCGCGCCGGTAGCCGCCAGCTGCCGAAGAACGTAATGCAGGATGCCGCCGTGAGCGAAATACTCGCGCTCTTTCGGTGTGTCGATGCGCACCCGGGCATGGAAGCTGATCTGCGTGCCATCCTCCTGGCGGGCAACGACGGCGACCTCGCGGGCACGGCCTTCGTCGAGCCCCGAAATGTCGTACACCTCGCGGCCCCTCAGCCCGAGAGAGGCCGCGCTCTGCCCGGGCTGGAACTCCAGTGGCAGGACGCCCATCCCGATCAGGTTGGAGCGATGAATGCGCTCGTAACTTTCCGCGATCACCGCACGCACGCCCAGCAGCTTGGTGCCCTTGGCTGCCCAGTCGCGAGAGGAGCCGCTGCCGTATTCCTTGCCCGCCAGGATGACCAGCGGGACCTTGTCGGCTGCGTAGCGCATGGCGGCGTCGTAGATTGACAACTGGTCGCCGCTGGGCAGGTGGGCCGTGTAGCCTCCTTCGGTGCCCGGCACCAGCTGATTGCGCAGGCGGATGTTGGCGAAGGTCCCGCGCATCATGACTTCGTGGTTGCCCCGACGGGCACCATACTGATTAAAATCAGCAGGTTTGACGCCTTTGCTCACTAGGTATCGACCTGCCGGACTGTCCTTGCCTATGGAGCCCGCGGGGGAGATGTGGTCGGTGGTCACGGAATTTCCGAGCAGCGCCAGCACGCGCGCACCCGAGATGTCGGTGACGGCGGCCGGTTGACGGGTCATGCCTTCAAAGTAGGGCGGATTGCGGACATAGGTTGAGTCGTCTGCCCAGGCGAACCGGTCGCCCCGCGGCACCTTGATCGAATTCCAGTTCTTGTCGCCCGCGAACACGTTGGCGTAGCTCTTGCGGAACATTTCGGAGTCCAGGCTCCCGGTGACGATGGCCTGAATTTCCTTCTGGCCGGGCCAGATGTCCCGCAGATAGACGGGCGAGCCATCCTTGCCTGTGCCCAGTGGTTCCGTGTCCAGGTCGATGTGCAGGCTGCCGGCGAGGGCGTAGGCAACGACCAGTGGCGGCGAGGCAAGGAAATTGTTGCGCACCAGGGGATGGATGCGGCCCTCGAAGTTCCGGTTCCCGGACAACACGCTGCAGCCGATGAGCCTGCCCTCCCGAACGGCATTTTCGATGGGCTGGTCCAGCGGGCCGGAATTGCCGATGCAGGTTGTGCAGCCAAAGCCGACGATATTGAAACCGAGAGTGTTGAGGTCCCTGAGCAACCCCGACTTTTCGAGATAGCTGCTGACAACCCGGGAGCCGGGAGCGAGGCTGGTTTTAACCCAGGGTTTGGCGGTAAGGCCGCGTCGGACAGCGTTCCGGGCGAGGAGGCCGGCGGCCACCATGACGTAAGGATTCGAGGTGTTGGTGCAACTGGTGATTGCCGCAATCAGGACGGCGCCATTCCTGAGGTCAAAGGTCTGCCCCTTGCTGGTGACCCGAACTGGTGCGGTGCCAGTCCTGCCGTCGGCCGTCTGCTCGGCTTCGATCTTGCGATAGGCGGCTGCAAGGCTGCGCAGGCCAATCCGGTCCTGAGGGCGGCTGGGGCCCGCGACGCTCGGTTCAACGGTCGCGAGATCGAGTGAAACGACATCAGTGAACAGGGGATCTGCCTGACCATCATTGCGCCACAGTCCCTGGACCTTCGCGTAAGCCGCGATCAGGGCAATCTCCTGGGCCGGGCGTCCCGACAGTTCCAGGTACCGGATCGTTTCCCCATCGATCGGAAAGATGGCCACCGTACTGCCAAATTCCGGCGACATGTTGCCGATCGTTGCCCTGTCGGCGAGGGGCAGGTTAGACAGCCCGTCGCCGAAGAACTCCACGAACTTGCCTACCACGCCCTTTTTGCGCAGGATCTCCGTTACGGTGAGAACCAGATCCGTGGCCGTGGTGCCCTCGCGTAATTGACCCGTGAGCCGGAAGCCAACGACTTCCGGAATGAGCATCGTGACGGGTTGGCCAAGCATGGCTGCCTCGGCCTCGATACCGCCCACTCCCCAGCCCAGAACGCCGAGACCATTGATCATGGTCGTGTGGGAATCCGTGCCCACGACGGTGTCCGGGTAGGCAAGCCGCCGTTCCTCATTCTCTGCAGTGAAGACCACGCGAGACAGGTATTCCAGATTGACCTGGTGGACGATCCCCGTGTTCGGCGGGACGACCTTGAAGTTCCGGAAGGCGTCTTGCCCCCAGCGCAGGAAGCCATAGCGTTCCTGGTTCCGGGCGAACTCCACGGCGTTGTTGGCCTCGAGCGCACCAGGGCTGCCGTAGTTGTCCACCTGGACCGAATGGTCAATAACCAGTTCGGCCGGCGACAAGGGGTTGATCGAATCGGCTTTGCCACCGAGCTTTACCACCGCATCGCGCATAGCGGCGAGATCCACCACGGCCGGGACGCCCGTGAAGTCCTGGAGCACCACGCGCGCAGGCGTGAAGGCGATCTCGTGTTCGTTTCTGGCCGTGGGATCCCAATTTGCCAGGGCACTGATATCTGCGGCCCGCACATCGCCGCTGGCCGCATGGCGCAACAGGTTCTCGAGAAGAATCTTCAGCGAGTAGGGGAGACGACTGACGTGGCCTTCTTTGACGGCAGACAGGCCATAGATCTCATAGTCCGTGCCATTGACGGACAGGGTGGTCTTTGCATCGAGCATTTTCGCCATAGTTTGTCTCTCTGAAGCAGGACGGGCGCAAGTCTGATGGGCCGCTGCTTCCTGGCCCCGATGTGCTGGATTGGGAACTGATGGAAATTATAGCGGATCGATTCCGCCTACGCCGTGGCCAGATTGGCCGTCGTGGCCGCCGTCAGCGTAGCGTCTGTTTCGAGAATGACTCCTCCGCCGAGGCATTCGTCATCCCGATAGAAGACCACGTACTGGCCTGGTGCCGGACTTCTCTGCGCCAGGTCGAAGCGGACCCTGAGTTGGCCGCCGGCCTGGCCGCCGGAGAGCAGGCGCACGCGGCAGGGCGCCGGGGCCTGCCTGTGCCGGACCCGGGCGTGGAGGGCGAGGCCGTCAGCGAGGCCTGCCGGTTCCCTGGTCAGCCAGCGAAGCTCTCCGGCATTGAGTTCCTGACGCTGAAGCCACGGGTGCTCGTGACCCTGCACGACGATCAGGGCATTTCGGGCGGGGTCCTTGGCAGCGACGAACCAGGGCGACTGAAGACTGTCATGTCGTCCGCCGATTTTGAGTCCTTCGCGCTGGCCCAGTGTGTAGAAGGGCAGGCCGCTGTGCTCGCCAACCTGTAGCCCCGTCGAAGTCAGAATAGGGCCCGGCAGCGCACTCACATGCCCGGCGAGGAACTGGCGGAATGGGCGCTCACCCACGAAGCAGATTCCCGTGCTGTCCCGCTTGGCATGATTGGCCAGGCCGTAGTCGCGAGCCAGCCGGCGAACCTCACGCTTGTCGATTGACCCCAGCGGAAATAGCGTCCGGGCCAGCGCGCTGCCATCAATGGCGTGGAGGAAATAGGTCTGATCCTTGTCGCGATCAGCGGGCCGAAACAAGCGGGGCTCCGGGTCGAGGACCACGCGCGCGTAGTGGCCGGTCGCGATGTAATCAGCGCCAAGGCGGGTCGCGTGCTGCAGGAACACACCGAACTTGATGTGCCGATTGCAGGCGACATCCGGATTCGGCGTGCGTCCGGCTTGCAGCTCCGTCAGGAATCCAGCGAAAACCTCAGCACGATACTCGCGGGAAAAGTTGACATGATGCAGTTGGATGCCGAGATCGGCGCACACCCGCCGGGCGTCTGCGAGATCGGTGCCCGCAGTGCAGTACTCGTTGGCGTCGTCCCAGTTGGTCATGTGCAGGGCTTCGACGCGGTAGCCTTCCCGCAGCAGGCACAGTGCAGCGACGGCAGAGTCGACTCCGCCGGAAAGCGCAACGATGACCAGTTTTGGGAGTACGCCAGGCATGCGGCCGAATTCTAGCAGCCGCGACCATCAATTCAGGGTGAAGCCCGGTACGGGCAGGCATCGACGAACCGGCCTCCTGCTCTAGATGCGCAGCTGGCGGAGTTCCCGGGAGGTTTCCGAAGCGGCCCAGATCTCTTCAAACAGTGCGAGATAGCGGCGGGCGACGGCGGGCTCGTAAGTATCGGCGATGCCCTCCCACCGGGCATGATTGATGCGGTAGAGCAAGGCCACGTCATCAGCCAGCAGAAACGCCTCGCGATGCTCCCTGTAGTCTTCGTGAACGTTGCGGAATTCGATGTACGTATTGAGCCTTCGCCCGAGGCCAACCAGGCGATTGCCGAGACGAATCGTGCGCTGAGGCTCGGAGATCAGAACCCGAACCCGGGCGAAGCGCTTGGCCAGTACGAGATGCTTGACGATCTCGAGAAAGCGCTCGTGATCATAGACGCCGGCCTCGAGGTCCGGCGTGAGAATGGCAAGCCCGCGCTGGGCGACCGCCGCGATCTCGACGGCCGCAGCAAGCGTGTCTTCCTTGGCTGCAAGAACCCAGCGGCGGCCATGGGTCCGCTCCGGTTGCCTGTCGTCTGGGGTGTTGGTGTCGGCCACACTGAATTGTACGAAGCTGGCCCCACTGGAAAGTGCCAACTGGATCACGTTTATCGACCCTTGGAGACTTTCCGGCGTGCGGATTCAGGGTTCCGAGTCGGCAGCCAGGCGGGCGAGGGGAGCTGCGTCGCCTAAGTAGGCCTCGGGTACCAGAGCCAGCAGGCGGTCTCGTTCTGCGACCGGCAGGTCGACGCTGCGTAGAAATCCCGCCAGTGATTCCCGGGTGATGGCTGACCCACGGGTGAGGTTTTTCAGCTGCTCATAGGCGTCCACATGCCCGTGCCGGCGCATGACGGTCTGGACGGCCTCTCCCAGAACCTCCCAGGCCTGCTGCAGTTCGGCCCGCATGCGCGGGCCATCGGCGTCCAGCTTGCGGAGACCTGTCAGCAGCGACTGGGCAGCCAGACTGCTGTGGCCGATCGCAACGCCAAGGTTGCGCAGCACCGTCGAATCGCTCAGATCCCGCTGCCAGCGGGAGATGGGCAGCTTTTCAGCGAAGTGAGTCAGCAGTGCGTTGGCGATGCCGAGATTGCCCTCGGCGTTCTCGAAGTCAATCGGGTTCACCTTGTGCGGCATGGTTGAAGAGCCGACCTCCGTGTCCACCTTGCGCTGGCGGAAATACCCGAGTGAAATGTAGCCCCACAAATCGCGGGCGAGATCGAGCAGAATCACATTGCAACGAACGAGACAGTGGCAGTACTCGGCAATCCAGTCATGGGGCTCTATCTGGGTCGTGTAGGGGTTCCAGACCAGGCCAAGCGACTCCACAAAGCGGCGGGATACCCCGGACCAGTCGACATCAGGATAGGCGACGCGGTGTGCATTGAAGTTGCCCACGGCGCCATTCATCTTGGCCAGAGGCTCCACCGCCCGCAGTTGCTGCAACTGGCGCTTGAGGCGCCAGGCGCTGTTGGCCAGTTCCTTGCCCATGGTTGTCGGGCTGGCGGGCTGCCCGTGCGTCCGGGCCAGCATGGGCATTTCGGCAAGATTGCGCGCCATCGTGTCCAGGGCCGCGACGATCTGGCGCAATTGCGGGAGAAGAACGTCGTCCCGGCCATGCCGCAGCATTAACGCGTAGGCGACGTTGTTGATGTCTTCCGAAGTGCAGGCGAAATGCAGAAATGGCCGGATCCGGCTGAGTTCGGCATCGTTGGCCAGGCGCTCGGCGATAAGGTACTCGACGGCCTTCACATCGTGATTGGTCCGCCGTTCGATGTCCTTGACCCGGCGCGCATCCTCGGGGCCGAAGCGTTCGGCGAGGGTGTTCAGGACCTCGTTAACAACAGGGGAGAGCGGACCCAGGCCCTCGACACCGGCTTCCAGGGCCAGGAATTGCAGCCAGCGGACCTCAGCCAGCACGCGAAAACGGATCAGTCCGTACTCGCTGAAGATGCTCCGGAGGGATTCCGTCTTTGCGGAGTATCGACCGTCGAGCGGTGAAATAGCGGTAAGCGGTTCCCGGTCCATATCCGTCGTACGGAAAATCCCTATAATTCAGCACGAAATGATACACCAACGCGGCTAATCATCGTGGGCTATGCGGGCACCACGCATGATCCTCAGGATCCATCAGGAGAGCAGGAATGGCGAACAAGGGTTATCGCATCGAACGCGACAGCATGGGTGAACTTCGGGTGCCAGACCAGGCTCTCTGGGGGGCCCAGACCCAACGTGCGGTGGACAACTTTCCGATCAGCGGGCTGCCGATGCCACGAGGCTTCATCCGGGCACTGGGACTCATCAAGTGGGCGGCAGCGGGAGCGAATGCCGAGCTCGGGCTGCTCAAGAGCGGCAAGGCGATTGCCATCCAGACGGCCGCACTGGAAGTGGCCGAGGGGCGTCACGATGGCCAGTTTCCGCTCGATGTCTTCCAGACCGGCTCCGGAACCAGCTCCAACATGAATGCCAACGAGGTCATTGCGCGACTGGCCACCAGGCGCCTGGGTGCCGAAGTCCACGCCAACGATGACGTCAACATGGGGCAGAGCAGTAACGATGTCATTCCCACCGCCATCCACGCGAGTGCCGCGCTGGAGGTCTCCGAGGCCCTGTTGCCGGCCTTGAAGCACCTGCGGGAGGTCATCAGCAGGAAGGCCCGCGAGACTGACGATGTCGTGAAGACGGGCCGCACGCACCTGATGGATGCCATGCCTGTCCGCTTGAGCCAGGAGTTGGGCGGCTGGGCCCAGCAAATCGCCAATGCGGAAGCCCGGATCAACGACTGCCTGCCACGACTCACGCGGCTTGCCCAGGGCGGAACCGCCGTGGGCACTGGCATCAATGCCCATCCGAAGTTTGGCAAGAAGGTGGCGGTACTACTGAGTGAAAAGACCGGGGTCAGGTTCGCCGTCTCCCGCAATTTCTTCGAGTCTTTGAGTTGTCAGGACACGGCCGTCGAACTTTCGGGTCACTTGAGAACCCTGGCAGTAGCGCTGATGAAAATTGCCAATGACCTGCGCTGGATGAACAGTGGACCTCTGGCTGGTCTGGGGGAAATCTCCCTGCCAGGTCTGCAACCCGGCAGCAGCATCATGCCTGGCAAGGTGAACCCCGTGATTCCGGAAGCCGTGGCCATGGTTGCCGCACAGGCCATCGGCAATGACGCCACGATCGTGATTGCGGGCCAGTCCGGTAACTTTCAGCTCAACGTCATGCTGCCCGTCGTGGCCTACAACCTGCTCCAGAGCGTCCAGCTGCTCGCGAACGCAAGCCGGGTCCTTGGCGACAAGGCGATTGCGGGCTTCAAGGTCAATCACGACAAGCTGGCGGAGGCGCTCGATCGCAATCCAATCCTGGTGACCGCCATGAATCCCGTGATTGGCTATGAAAAGGGCGCCGCCATCGCCAAGAAGGCCTATGCAGAACGGCGGCCGATTCGCGAGGTGGCCGCGGAGCTCACTGACCTCTCCAGCAACGAGATCAACCGGCTGCTAAATGCCAGGGGTCTGACGAAGGGCGGCATCAAGTCCTGACAATCGCAGGTGTGTACCCGGTGATCGACAGGCTCATTGCCACCCTGAAGGGCACACGGCCGCCCGAGGACCTGGCCGGAGAAGCGCTGTTGCGACTGCCAGGGGACGTCGCCCGACAGCTGTTTCCAGAGCCACTGATTCCCGCCGCCGTGCTGGTCGGCCTGGTTGCGCGTCCCGGCGGCTGGGAGGTACTGCTGACGCGACGCACTGACCAGTTGCGGGATCACCCGGGCCAGATCAGTTTCCCGGGTGGCAGGCTTGAGGCCAGTGACGCGGGGCCAGTGGCCGCGGCGCTGCGGGAAGCTCGCGAAGAGGTCGGGATCGACGCGGCATTCATTGACGTCGTCGGGCATCTGCCGCCCCATGCGGTCATTACGGGCTATGCCGTCAGCCCGGTAGTTGCGGTATTGCGGCCGGGTTTTTCGCTGCTGGCCGATCCGGCCGAGGTGGCGGAGATTTTTGGCCTGCCACTGAGCCACCTGCTGGACCCCGAGAATCTCCTCCGGAGCGAACGAACTGTGCGCGGTCTCATAGTCCCGGTCTGCGCGTTCCAGTACGGCCCGCACCACATCTGGGGCGCCACGGCACACATATTGAATACGCTTCGGGAGGCGCTCCATGAATCAGAAAAATAGCCGGGAGATAGACACTCTATTGGCAATCATGGCGACGCTTCGGGATCCGCTCCGGGGGTGTCCCTGGGACCGGGAGCAGGACTTTGGCTCGATTGCCCCATACACCATCGAGGAGGCTTATGAGGTAGCCGATGCGATTCATCGCGATGACCTGCCCGACCTGCGTGATGAGCTGGGTGATCTGCTGCTACAGGTGGTCTTTCACGCCCAGATGGCCAAGGAGATCGGGGCTTTCGATTTTGGCGATGTCGTGTCGGCCATCAGCGAGAAGATGGTTCGGCGCCATCCGCATGTATTTGGTACCGCGACCGTCGAAACGGCCACGGCGCAAGGGGAGGCCTGGGAGGGACTCAAGGCTGCAGAACGCGAATGGCGCGGCGGTGACACCTCGGCGATTGCCGGCGTCGGTCAGGCGCTCCCCGCCCTCATCCGGGCGGAAAAGCTGGGCAAGCGCGCGGCCAGAGTCGGTCTGGACTGGCCAGACGCACAGGGAGTGCTCGACAAGGTGCGCGAAGAGCTGGACGAACTGGCCGCGGCCCTGACCCTGCAAAAGCCGGATGCGGTGGAGGAGGAGTTGGGGGACCTCCTCCTGGCCTGCGCCAGCCTGGCCCGGCACTGCCACGTGGATCCGGAGCAGGCGCTGCGGCAGGCCTGCCGGAAATTCGAGACCCGCTTCCGGCACGTTGAGAAAGCAGTCCTGGATCAGGGGCTGGAGTGGCAAAACCTGAGCCCGGACGAACTAAACGAAATGTGGGAAATCGCGAAGGTGCGCGAGTCGTGACCCGGGCTGAAGGCCTGTGGCATAGTCCCGCCGCATGATGCATCCAACGGCCGACGCCGGCTGGCAACCCGCCAGCTGGCTGGCCCGCACCGCGGGCCAGATTCCAGCCTATCGAGACCAGCAACGCGCAGAAGCGGTGATGGGCCAGCTCGCCCGGTTGCCGCCCCTTGTGACCTCCTGGGAGGTCGATGCCCTGCGCGATCATCTGGCGCTGGCTGGCGAAGGGAAGGCCTTCGTTCTGCAGGGTGGGGACTGCGCGGAGACGTTCGAGGATTGCCGTTCGGACGCCATCGTTACCAAGCTCAAGATCCTGCTGCAGATGAGTGTCGTAATCATCTCGGGACTGAAGCGGCCCGTCGTGCGGGTAGGGCGAATGGCGGGGCAGTATGCGAAACCGCGATCCACCGATACGGAAACCCGCACGGATCAGACGTTTCCCAGCTACCGGGGCGACATCATTAACCGGAACGCCTTCACTGCCCAGGATCGCGAACCGGATCCGGAGCTCATGCTGCGGGCCTACGAGCGCTCAGCCCTGACGCTGAACTTCGTCCGCTCGCTCATCGATGGTGGTTTTGCTGACCTCCATCACCCGGAGAACTGGGATCTGGACTGGGTTCGCCACTCGCCGCTGGCCGACCAGTACCACCGCCTGGTCCAGACAGTGGCCGACGGGCTCGACTTCTTCGAAAGCCTGACCGGCAAGTCCATCGACCAGGCGCGAAGGGTGGACTTCTTTACGTGCCACGAGGGACTGCACCTGCCCTACGAGCAGGCCCAGACCCGTTTCCTGGAGCGCCGGCAGGGCTGGTACGACCTGACCACTCACTTTCCGTGGATCGGGGTGCGAACCAGCCAGCTTGACGGCGCCCATGTGGAGTTCTTCCGCGGTATCAGTAACCCCATCGGCGTGAAGATTGGTCCCGACACGACTCCAGCCGGACTGCGCGGTCTCCTGCGCACGCTGAACCCAGCGAACCAGCCCGGGCGGTTGACGTTGATTCACCGACTTGGAGCAGGACGTATCCGCAAGGTGTTGCCGGACCTGATCGACACGGTCGGGGAGGCTGGCACCCGGGTGGTGTGGATCTGCGATCCCATGCACGGCAATACCGAGACGGCCACGTCCGGAGTTAAAACCCGGCGTCTCGAGAACATTTTTGAGGAGCTCGACGCCGCGTTTGACGTGCACCGCGCGGCGGGTTCGCACCTGGGAGGCGTGCACCTGGAACTGACCGGTGAGCACGTGACGGAGTGTACGGGTGGCGCGCGGGGCCTCACTGACTCGGATTTGCGGCGCGACTATCG
Organism: uncultured Chromatiaceae bacterium; assembly: GCA_964391025.1. Taxonomy (GTDB): domain Bacteria; phylum Pseudomonadota; class Gammaproteobacteria; order Steroidobacterales; genus SHZI01. The sequence continues at coordinate 3,631 of CAYMKJ010000021.1, read as the reverse complement.
AACCCAGGTCGATCCCCGCTTGAACTATGAACAGGCGATGGAAGTCGCGATGCGAATCGCTGGTCATGGGCGAGCCGTTTGACAGTAAGGCTTTCCTCGCTTCGCTGACGCACCGGCCAGGCGTGTACCGCATGCTGGCCGGTGAGCACACCGTCCTCTACGTCGGCAAGGCCCGTGATCTTCGCAAGCGGGTCTCCACCTACTTCGGCAGCAAGGCTCACCACCCCAAGACGCAGGCGCTGATGGCCCAAACCGAACGGGTCGAGGTGACGGTGACCGGGACGGAGCAGGAAGCGCTACTGCTCGAATACAACCTGATCAAGGAGTACCACCCGCGCTTCAACGTCGTTCTGCGGGATGACAAGAGCTATCCCTGGATCTATGTCTCGACCCAGCAGGAATTTCCCCGCTTCGAGTTTCATCGTGGATCAAGGAAGGCGGCCGGTCGTTTTCTCGGACCCTGGCCGAGCGCCGGGGCCGTCCGCGAAAGCCTGGCTCAGCTGCAGAAGCTCTTCCGTGTTCGCCAGTGCTCCGAATCGTTCTTCGCCAACCGCACTCGGCCCTGCCTCCAGTACCAGATTCAGCGCTGTACCGCCCCTTGCGTCGGACTGATCCCGGAAGCGGATTACCGCCGGGACGTCGAGGATGCAGTCCTCTTCCTCGAGGGAAGGAACTCGGCCGTCCTGTCCAGCCTCGTTCGCCGGATGGAGCACGCGTCCGGTGAACTCGACTACGAGAGAGCCGCGGTCCTGCGGGACCAGGTTGCGCTGATGCGCAGAATTCAGGCTGAGCAGGTAATAGCCGGCAAGGGTATCGATGCAGCGGATGTCCTTGGCGTGCACCAGGAACAGGGCCAGGCCTGCGTTGCCGTCGTCCTGATTCGCGGCGGCAGGGTGCTGGGCAGCCGCACCTGGTTCCCGCGGGTGGCGGTCGGTACTGATACAGAAGAGGTCGTCGCTGCATTTATTGGCCAGCACTACTTTCACGAGCAGCCGCCCGCAGAGATCCTCGTGCCGGTGGCGCCATTGGATGGCCCGATACTTGAGGCCGCGCTCGCAGCCCGAAATGAGCATCCCGTGCGTATTCGCCACCAGGTCAGGGGCACCCGGAAGCGCTGGCTGGAGATGGCCGCCACCAACGCGTCTCAGGGGCTCTCCAGCCGGCTTGCAGCCGGCGCTTCGCTCCGGGCGCAGCTGGAAACCATGGTTGAGGCACTGGCTCTGGATGATGTTCCCCGGCGCATCGAGTGCTTTGACATCAGCCACACGAGCGGCAAGGAAACCGTGGCAGCCTGTGTCGTGTTCGGCCCTGACGGACCGATCAAGTCCGACTACCGGCGGTTCAATATCCAGGGCATTGAGCCTGGGGATGACTACGGAGCTATAGGCCAGGCCGTCGAGCGCCGTTTCGCCCGGATCCGACGCGGCGAGTCACCAATGCCCGATCTAATCCTAATTGATGGCGGTCACGGGCAGGTGGAGAAGGCGAGGGCTGCCCTCGAGGAATTCCAGCTGGCCCACCTGCCGCTGATCGGTGTCTCCAAGGGCCGCGACCGGCGCGTCGGTGATGAGAAGCTGGTGTTTCCAGGTGAGTCGTCCCCGCGCACCTTGCCGCCGGACTCACCCGCACTCCTGCTGATCCAGCAGATCCGGGATGAAGCCCACCGGTTTGCGATTACCGGGCACCGACAGCGCCGTGCAAGAGCACGCATTACGTCCAGTCTGGAGTCGATCGCAGGGCTGGGCCCGCAGAGGCGGCGTGCCCTTCTTCGGCAATTCGGTGGGCTGCAGGGCATCCGCCAGGCTGGCGTCGCAGACCTCGCGAAAGTCCACGGCATCAGTCGGGCACTGGCCCAGAGAATCTACGAGCAACTCCATGGTGGTCAGCCCTGAGCGGGTGCTCCGGGCGTCAGCCCCAGCCCCAGCGTCAGCGTTTGGCGTTTTCAGAGGCTAGAATGTCGCCGTGTATCCCCAGTTCAATATTGCAACGTCACTGACCTGGTTTCGGATCGCGGCTATCCCGCTGGTGACCGTGGTCTTCTACTGGTCGTCGCCCTGGGCCCGGCCGGCGGCAGCAATGGTGTTCTTGCTCGCGGCCATTACGGACTGGCTCGATGGTTATGTCGCGCGGCGCCTGCAACAGACTTCACAGTTCGGTGCATTTCTGGACCCGGTGGCCGACAAGCTGATTGTTTCCACCGCCCTGATTCTTCTCGTCCAGGCAGATCCGCGGGTCCTTATTGCGGCTCTGGCAGTCATCATCATCGGCCGGGAGATTGCGGTATCGGCTCTGCGCGAGTGGATGGCCGGACTCGGGACTCGCCACCGGGTTGCCGTATCTGGCTATGGGAAACTCAAGACGATCATGCAGATGACAGGCCTCGGCTGCATGCTTTTCGCGGAACCTCTGCTGGGGCTACCGACCTATGAGATTGGGGTGGTTTTCCTTGTCATTGCGGCGATCCTGACGCTCTGGTCAATGATTGGCTACGTGCGAGCCGCCTGGCCCGCGCGGCGGGAAGGTGCGCCGCTTTCTTGACACGCCGGCGCCGGCCGGTAGCATATGCAGTTCTTGTAAGCGGGAATAGCTCAGTTGGTAGAGCGGTACCTTGCCAAGGTACAGGTCGGCGGTTCGAGCCCGCTTTCCCGCTCCAGATTCTGCCTCCGAACAGACGTCGCGCGACGTCTCCCAGTGGGGCCAATACAGCGGCTAGGTGGCAGAGTGGTCATGCAGCGGCCTGCAAAGCCGTGTACGCCGGTTCGATTCCGACCCTAGCCTCCACCAACACCACTGGCTACGCCCTACAATGCTGCCTGGCCCGGGTGGCGGAACTGGTAGACGCTACGGACTTAAAATCCGTTGAGGGCAACCTCATGCCGGTTCGACTCCGGCCCTGGGCACCAATGATACCAAGGGTTCCAGCCGTTTCCTGCCTCCGGTGATGGCCGCCAAAGTAGCCGTTTCGTGCAAATTCCGTGCACTAGGGTACTCTAAAAGCCACTTTCAGCCCCTATCAGGAGGCGCCCGTGGCAACCATCCTTCGGCAGGTTTCTTCCCGTACCAGCATCGTGACGTTTCGTGCCCAGGTGCGCGTGAAAGGAAGGCCGGCACTGTCTGCCACCTTCCCGACCCGCCGTGAGGCCCAGCGGTGGGCGGCCAGCTTGGAATCCGCCATTCGGGAGCAACGCTACGATCCCTCTGCTGAGGGCAAGCGGCGGACCCTTGAAGAGGCCGTGATCCGCTACAAGGCTGAAATCGTCCCCTGCCTGAAGGCTGGGCGGGATCGCGAATTGCAGCTCGCGTGGTGGTGCCGCCGCCTGGGCGGCCGCCGTCTCAATGAACTGTCCCCGGCCCTGATCGCCGAGTACCGGGACAAGCTGCCCAAGGAAACCGTCCCCCGCGAGAAAAAGGGCAAGCCCGTCCAGGTGACGATTCCCCGCTCTGGTGCAACGGTTAACCGCTCCGTTGCCGCACTGTCGGCACTGCTGACCGTGGCTCAGAAGCAATGGCACTGGACCAATGACAACGTGGTGCGCCGGGTGGGGCGCAAGCCCGAACCGCGGGGACGCACCAAATGGCTGTCCGACGACGAGCGTGAGCGACTACTGGCCGCCTGCAAGAACAGCGCATG
>CAYMKJ010000020.1:0-5931 GCA_964391025.1 uncultured Chromatiaceae bacterium | reverse complement strand
TTGTCCGCATCAGTCTGGTCTGCGCCACTGGCCGCGCGACTGGCCGCGCCACTGGCCGCAACGGTCAGGAAAATCAGCAGCACCGGCAGCAGGCTCCGCCTACGCACGCGACAGGCCCACGAGCCGTGCGCCAACCTCCAGTGCCCGGTCGACGGTGGGGGCATAGCCGTCGCTGCCCACCTTTTCCCAGAGATCCGCCGCCTCGTCGAAGGCCGCGCCGCCCACGATCACCCGCACGGGCCGCTCGCAGCGCTCGCGGATGGAGCGGATCGCCTGCCCGACCCGCGAAATCTGCGTCGCGAGAGTCGCGCCCAGCAGGAGCAGATCGGCCTCGAAGAACGCGAGCATGGCGGGCAGATCCTGCATCGGTACATCGGAGCCGACGTAAATAACGCGCCAGCCAGCGAGCTGGAACAGGTCGGCGGCGGCCCGCAGGCCGACCTCGTGTACATTGCCAGACACAGCCGCCACGACCACCGTGCGCCCGTTGGCCGGCTGCTTCTGCGCCTGGCTGGCCACCACCGCCATCGTGCGCTGGGTGGCGGCCGTCACCATGTGCTCCTCGGCAATGCTGATCTCGCCAGCGTGCCAGAGGCGACCAACCTCCCGCTGGGCAGGCAGGAGCACGTCCGTGTAGGCGGCCCGGGGACCGAGACCGTTCAGCGCCGCCGCCGTGATGACGCCAATCGCCTCCGCCACGTTGCCCTCGAGAATCTTCTGCAGATAGTTCAGCGCCAGACGATCCGCGGGGCGCTGCGGATCGAGTTCGGAAGCGTCTGGCGCCGGCGCCGGCGATGCCAGCGAAGCGAGCGCAGCGTCCACGTAATCGACTGGCAGGCCGAGCGCCTGCTTCGGCAGGCGCTCGGTCAGCACGTCCCGCAGAGCCTGCAGGCTGTTGCGCAGATCCGGATCATCCTGGCCCCGGGCCTGGAAGGCCTTGCGCGACCAGGTCACACGGCCGGTGAAGAGTCGCGGCTCACCCGCCACAACCGCCGCTGCCAGTTCGAGCACACGCTGGGTGAGATGGGAGCGCCAGGCTGTCAGTGCGTCTGGACCCTGCCTGTCGCGAAGGCCCGTGTCCCGCTCCAGCATGAGTGCGGCGGCGAATCCGGCGTAGCCAGACGCGCTCCGTTCGAGGAGGTCCGCCGCGAAGGCGTTGCCGTGGGACGCTTGGATTCGGGCCATGCTGCTGATCTGTCTGAAAAAACTGCTGCTACATATACTTTCGTCTTGGCCGCTGGCCCGGATTCACGGGCGAAGCGCGGGAGTGAGTAAGTGTGCGGCTTCTCTCACTGGACCCGTCCACCGGGGAGGTCCTCCCCCCGCTGCAGCGGGGCCTCGCGCTGGATGGCAGGGTCGATGGTGTGGAAAACCTTGCCAATGCTCAAGGGGTCGTCGAGGCAGTCCACGACCAGGCGAGCCAGGTCGGCCCGATTGATCATGCCCATGACACTGCGATCCTCCGTGCGGATGGCCGTGCCGCTGGCGGGATCATGCGTCATGCCGCCCGGGCGCAGGATGGTGTAGCCGAGGCCGCTCGCCATGAGGTAGTTCTCGCCCAGGGTTTTCTCCTCGAGAACGGCGCCGAGAAACTCCATCACTTTGGGGCCGACAGCCCCCCGGCTGTCGCCGGAGCCGATGGCCGTGACGAGGATGAACCTGGACACACCGGCGGCCCGGGCGGCATCCACCAGATTGCGTGTGCCGTGATAGTCGGGTCGGGGTTCGCCCCGCTTGCCGCCGACGGTGTCGACGACCGCGCGAAAACTGCCCGAGGCAAAGGCGCCCTGCACGGACCGCGGATCGAGCACGTCACCACGAAACAGCTTGACCCGGAGCTGCAGCAGCCCGGCCATGTCAGTGGTGGGCCGCACGAGGGCCGTGACGGCCTCGCCCCGCCGCTCCAGCAGACGGGCCACCTCGAGCCCGGTGCCCCGGCTCCCGCCAGCGATCAGCACGCCGTCCGTCATGCGCGTGTCCCACGAGCCCCTGCTCAACGACCCTAGAGTAGCAACCGGAACGGCGCGCAACCACCTGCCGGGGTGCCGGCCCGGTCACCTTGACGGTGCCAGCCCCATCGCCGAAGCTCCCACTCCATCGCTGACCGGGAGACTTATTGCCATGCGCACCCTCGTTCTCGTCATTGCCGGCCTGTTGTCCGCCACCAGCCTCGCTGCCACCAGTCCGGCTGCCGACGCGGCGAAGCCCACCATCCTCATCACGGGAGCCAACCGGGGGATCGGTTTCGAACTGGTCCGCCAGTATTCCGCCCGGGACTGGAAGATCATTGCCACGGCCCGCGATGTGGCGGGCGCCACCGATCTCCAGGCCCTGGCCAAGGCGGACCCGGATATCACCATCGAGAAACTGGACGTCACCGATTACCCGGGCATGGACGCGCTGGCCGTGAAATACAAGGATCAGCCGATCGATGTCCTGCTCAGCAACGCGGGCAAGACCCCGCGCTACATGTCGGCCATGAAGGGCGCGACGACCATTGATTTTGACGAGGCAATGAACAGTTACCAGATCAATGCGCTGGGCCCGGCCAAGCTGATTGCCGTCTTCCTGCCCCAGGTGCAGAAGTCCACCCAGAAGAAAATTGCCGTGATCTCGAGCAAGGCGGGATCCTTCGCGGAGGGTCCGCAGATGTCGATGATGTATGAGTACCGTGCCAGCAAGGCGGCACTGAACATGATTGTGCACACGCTCAGCTTCGAAACGGCGAAGAAGGGCGTGATCATTGCCGCCATCTCGCCCGGATCGGTGGACACGAAGCCCGTGGAGGGCGAACTGGGCTACGGCACCAGCTTCAAGCAGCCGGGCGCTATTCCACCCGGCGACAGCGTGGCAGGGATCATCAAGGTCATCGACAACCTGACGCCGGCCCAGAATGGCCAGTTCCTCGACTACAAGGACGGGCGCATCATTCCCTGGTAGGAGCGCTTGTAGGAGCGCCTTCAGGCGCGACTGGTTTTCGCCTAACCGGTCGCGCCTAAAGGCGCTCCTACGGGGTGAATCGTCACAGGCTCCGCGAGGCAAACGTGTCGCAGGCGTCGAGCTGACCGCTGTCGAGTCCGCGCCTGAACCAGCGCACGCGCTGTGCCGCGCTGCCGTGGGTGAATGAATCCGGCGTGACATAGCCGCGGGACTGCTGCTGGAGACGATCGTCGCCGATGGCGCTCGCTGCCGTCAGCGCTTCGTCGACGTCACCGGTCTCCAGGATCTGCCGGGTGCGGTCCGCCCGGTGCGCCCAGATCCCCGCGAAGCAGTCGGCCTGCAACTCCAGCCGCACGGACAGCGCATTGGCCTCCACTTCACTGCCCCGCTGGCGGGCCTGCTGAACCTTGTCGGACAGCCCCAGCAGGTTCTGCACGTGGTGGCCGATCTCGTGGGCAATCACGTAGGCCTGGGCAAAGTCGCCCGGTGCCTGAAAGCGGTCCTTAAGGTCCCGATAGAAACTGAGATCGATATAGACTTTGCGATCCGCCGGGCAGTAGAAGGGCCCCATGGCGGCCTGGGCGAACCCGCAGGCGGACTGGACGCTGCCGGAAAACAGCACCAGCTTCGGCACCTCATAGCGTTGACCGCCTTCGGCGAAGAGTGCCGTCCAGGTGTCTTCGGTGTCGGCCAGGACGACTGAAATGAAGTCCGCGGCGGGATCAGGCTGGCCCGTAGCGCCATCGGTCCCGGGCGCCGGACCCACCGGCTGATCCTCACCAACCTGCCCGACCGGCGCGTTCTGCAGCAGGAAGGTGGGATCGACGCCGAAGTAGAGCGCCAGCAGCACCAGCACGATGGTGCCGAGGCCGCCACCCACGAACGCCGGCCGGCTGGTCATGCCCCGCCGGTCCTCGACGTTGGAGCTTCGCCGTCCGTCTTCCCACCGCATGCCGGCAATCCTCGCTGTTCGCGGCGAAAGGGTCAACCTGCCACTATGTGCCCGCGCCAGCAGTAAATCAGGGGTCAATGGTGTCTGAAGCGTCCGGATCTCCTGCGCAGTTGCGAGTCGGGCCAGTGTTGCTCGCTGACGGCGTCCGGAGATTCAATTTCTGGACGTTCATGTACGCGGCGTTCATCTGCATCGGGATGCTCGCCGGCATGAATTTCCTGCAGAGCTATGTGCTGACGGAGCATCTGCACATCCCGGCGAACGAGCAGGGTGCCGCAACCGGCAATCTCGCGTTCTGGACCGAGATCGTCACGATCCTCCTGATCGTGCCGTTCGGCATTCTCTCCGACCGTATCGGCCGCCGGCCGGTAATGGTCGCGGGCATCCTGTTTCTCGCCCTTGGCTATGCGCTGTTTCCCTTTGCCACCGGAATTGGTGAATTGACCCTGTATCGGATGGTCTTTGCGGTCGGGGCGGCGGCGCTGTCGGCCCTGATCCCGATCGTCGGCAACGACTACACCGAGGAGGCGTCCCGGGGCCGGCTGTTCGGTTTTGCCGGCGTCATGAATGGCCTCGGTGTGATCTTCATGAGTGTGGTGATCGCGGCAATTCCCGCTGCACTGACCGCGCGCGGTGTGGAGCCTGTCGCCGCAGGCGTTGCCATGTTTCTGACGGCGGCAGTGCTGTGTGTGGTGGCGGCAGTGATTTTCAGCCGCGGCCTCCGGGGTGGCGTGCCAGTGACCGATGTGTCACCCCCACCACTAAGGTCGCTATTGACCAGCGGTCTCCGCGCCGCAAGCAACCCGCGGATCGCGTTGTCCTACGGGGCCGCATTTACCGGGCGGTCGGATACTGCGGTCAAGGGCCTGTTTGTGTCCCTGTGGGCCATTCAGGTGGCGCCGCTGACGGGACTCTCCACGTCCGACGCGCTGGCGGGTGCCGGCAAGCTGATGGGACTCATGGGTCTGGTGATCCTGCTCTGGACGCCGCTTTTCGGGCTGATCCTTGACCGCGTCAACCGGGTGACGGGGATGGCCATTGCCATGGGACTGGCCGGGCTGGGTTACTCCGCGATGGGGCTGGTCGAGGCACCGCTGGCGTCAGAGAACATCCCGCTGTTCGTCCTGCTCGCCGTCGGTCAGGGCAGCGCGATCATCGCGTCAGTCACGCTGGTGGGGCAGGAAGCCCCTGCCCGGGAGCGCGGCACAATAGTGGCGACCAGTGGCCTCTTTGGCGCTATCGGCATTCTTGGTGCGGCAGTTATTGGTGGGCGTATTTTCGATTCGGTCGGACCGTCTGCGCCCTTCGTGATGCTCGGATTGTTGCAGCTGGTGTTATGCCTGGCGGCGGTGGTGGTCAGGGTGATGTCGCCCGGTGGCGCCCCGCCGGATCGCTACAGGCACATGCCACCGTCAACGTACAGCGTGGTACCAGTAACGAACGAGCCCCGGTCGGAGATCAGGTAGGCCGCCGCCTCGCCCGCATCGTGCTCCGGATCACCAAAGCGGCCGACCTGATGCTTGGCGGCGTTCTTCTCCTGGAAAGCCGGCATTGCCGCATGCATCTGCTTCGCCTTTTCGGTCTCAAACACACCGAATAGCAGGGTGTTCACGCGAATTCCCTGTCGACCGTACTCCAGCGCCGCCGCCCGGGTCAGCCCCTCCACTGCCAGTTTCGACGCGATGTAGGGCGCCATGCGCATCCCCGTGTCCCGGGTTGCGCCGGAGCTGATGTTGATAATTGAGTAGTTGTCGCCAGTAGTCGCTCCTTGGGCCACGAACTGTTTGATCGCAAAGCGCATGCCAAGGTAAGTGCCAGTAACGTTGGTCCGCATCACCCGCTCGAAACTCTCCAGCGATTCATCGGCCAGCAGGTGGAAGTCACCCGGAAACACGGCGTTGTTGATGATTGCATCGAGGCGGCCGTAGCTTTTCACTGCGAAGGCCACGAGACGTTCGTTATCCGCTTCGCTGGTGATGTCCATCTGGAAGTACGCCACGCTGCCTGGCACGCAATTGGCCGCCTCCCGCAGGCGCGTC
>CAYMKJ010000019.1:0-25961 GCA_964391025.1 uncultured Chromatiaceae bacterium | reverse complement strand
AGCGCCTTCGGCCGCGTCGGTGGCGAGGAGTTCATCGTGCTGCTGCCCGAAACGTCGCTCCGCGGCGCGCTCCTGTGCGCCGAGCGGGTCCGGATAGCGGTGGTGCGACGGCCCTTCGACGGGCTGCATCAGGTTACGGTGTCCATCGGCATCGCCGAGTACCGTCCCGGCGAGACCGTGTCGAGCCTGATCGGCCGGGCCGACGAAGCGCTCTACGGCGCCAAGCATGCCGGTCGCAACCGGGTCCACTGCGCCACGACGGATGGCGGTCCGAACGCCATCGTGATGCCGAGCTTCCAGGAAGGTACCGGACCTTAGTTTTGATAGTTGTTTAAGGAAACAACTATCAAAACTAAGGTCCGGTACCTTTTTAGCGGTCGGCGGTGGCCTGCTGCTTGAGCTGGGTCGCGGTCTCCTCGCCCAGGTAGCGCTCGATGAGCCAGTGCACTGCGTAGATGGCCGGCGTCAGCGCCAGGGCGACCAGGAACTTGTAGGCGTAGTTCACCGTGCCGATTGCCAGGAACTGGTTGATCGGCCACTGCTGCGGCCCGAGCACGAAGGCGATGTACAGCACCACGAAGCTGTCCACGAACTGCGAGACGAGAGTTGAGCCCGTCGCACGCAGCCCGATCAGGCGCTCCCCCGTGACCTGCCGGATGCGGTGAAAAATGGCCACGTCCAGCAGCTGGCCGATCAGGAACGCCACCAGCGAACCGACGATCACCCACATCCCCTGGCCGTAGATGGCCGCGAAGGCCGTCTGTAGATTCTCCACACCCTGGGCCTGTAACGACGTCACCCACCAGTCCGCCGGCGCCAGGTGGATCACCACCCAGGCGATGAGGAAGGCGTAGGAGATCAGGGCAACCGCAAGAAACGACAGGAAGCGCACGCCATTGCGTCCGTAGTACTCGTTCACGACGTCCGTCAGGACGAAAACCACCGGCCAGAGGATCACACCCGACGTGAAGTTCAGGGTGCCGGTCTGGCCAAACAGGTCCCAGTTGAACGGCTGGAGGCCGAGCGTGGGTTCGACCGCAAAAATCTTGATGCCGATGAATTCCGCGAGTATCGCGTTGGCGACGAAGATCCCGGCGAGCATGCCGAACAGCCGGGCAGCGCGGTGGGTGGTGACGTTCATCGGGCCTGCGGTTTACTTGCCGATGCAGATGGTACTGAACAGCCTAGAAACCTTTCTGCACTTAATCTGCCCCAGTCAGCGCCAGTTCGGTCCTCTAATCCACGCCACCAGGCTGTAACGTTTGCCCACTGTCACCGGGGTGACACGATGGATCATCCAGCTTGGGAACATGATCGGCACACCAGCCCGCTGGCGTGGCCGCCTGATAGCTCCATTTGAATTCAGCTCGAGAATCCCGCCTTCATAATCACCAGGGTCGCTGAGCGGCACCGAGATACTGATCTTTCTTGTCAGGTCGCTGGGGATGGTATCCGCATGCCACCGGAAGAAGCCTTCTTCTGCCGCGTCATACAGCGCCAGCTGAATGGTGTCCCACATGGGCACGACATCAAACTGGAACAGTGCGTTGGCCCGGTTGGCCTCCGCCCAGATGATTTCGTAGACCCAGCGGTGGTCGTCGGCGTTCAGCCAGCGCACCCTGGTCCGCCGCTGCCGCTCCGTATCCGGGGGGGTGGTTTCGCCGTAACCCTCAATTCCTGCCGGAGCATTGTCGGCGTCTACAAGAGACTTGAGAAGATCGATCTGCGGCCGGCTGAATACCGGCGTGGAACTGGCCAGGAAATAGTCCGTTCGCCCCGCGGTGAGCTTCCTGCCCTCCATCACCGGATCATTCCAGTGGGGGTCGCGCTCGGGTGTTTCCTGCATGGGGCGGCTGGGTGCTGGATGATTCCGTTTCGATTCTAGCACCCGGTCCGTGAAGGTCGGCCAGGGGGGAATCTGGTGACTTCGCAGGAATTCGCTATGATTCCGCGGAAATGGGCAATCGATCCGTGAAAACCGCCATTCGTTCCGGGGTATTGGGCTTGATGCTCGCGGTTGCGGCTTGCGATACCCCGCTGCCACCAGAGACTGCGATTGCCCCGGCCCGGCAAGTTGACGCTGCGATGAACCGCGGTGACTATGCCGCCGCAATTGAATTGATCCGTCCACTCGCCGAGAGGGGTGATGCAAAGGCCCAGAGCCAGCTGGGCTCCCTGTACGAAAGTGGTCAGGGCGTCACGCAGGACTCATTTGCGGCGGTGAGGTGGTATCGGTTGGCGGCTGAGCAGGGTGATGCCAAAGCCCAGTACAAAATGGGCTCCTTCTTCGAAAGCGGTCAAAGCGTTTCACAGGATGATGCCGAGGCGGTGAGGTGGTATCGAAAGGCGGCTGAGCAGGGTCATGCCCAGGCTCAGTCCAACCTCGGCTCCTACTACTACAGCGGTACAGCTGTCCCGCAGGATGATGCCGAGGCGGTGAGATGGTATCGAAAGGCGGCTGAGCAGGGTTATGCGGCTGCCCAGTGCAACCTCGGCTCCTTGTACGCCAAGGGTCGGGGTGTCCCGCAGGATGATGCCGAGGCAGTGAGGTGGTATCGGCTGGCCGCTGAGCAGAATTATGCCAAGGCCCAGAATAAACTCGGCTCCTTGTACTACAGCGGTACGGGAGTCCCGCAGGATTCCGTCGAGGCCGTGAAGTGGCAGCGCAAGGCCGCTGAGCAGGGCTATGCGGATGCCCAACTCCTCCTGGGTCTCCTCTACAGCAACGGGAAGGGTGTTCCACAGGACTTCGTGCAGGCACGCATGTGGCTTAGTCTTGCCGCCGTCGCTGGCAGTACGGCCGCTAGCTCGATTCTCAATCTCTTCGACACCAAGATGACCCCCACCCAGGTCGCCGAAGCAAACAGACTCGCCCGAGAGTGGCGGCCGAGGAAGCCTTGAGCCAGATGAGCCCATCACCAGGAGACTGAAGATCGTGTGGATCTCGAAGACGCGCCCTGGTGGGATCATCCCCGTCCTGATCACCATCGTCATCGTCATGGGCATAGTTGTAGCTGGAGCCCTCATGTTGCCACCGGTCCGCACATTGCCGCAGGTTCGTTCGGCCGAGGCCCCCGATGAGCCCGCCAACATCGCAGTGATCACTGGATACATGCCCACCTTTGGGCAAGCACTCAAGGCGGCTGGGCTGGTGGACGTCCTGAAGAGTGAGGGGCCGTTCACCGTGTTCGCTCCGATGGAAGGGGCCTTTACCAAGATGCCAGCCGGTAAACTTGAGGCGCTGCTGAAGCCCGAGAACAAGGCAGCACTCCAGGCCATGCTTGCCTACCACATCGTCCCCGGAAAAATAATGGCCGCCGACATGCAGGGCAACCCAAGGCTGCGGACATTACAGGGCGCCACTTTGGAGGTCACCACCGATGCCAACGGTCGTATATCTGTCAACGGTGCCCGGGTCACCACCGCCGACTTCACTGTGACCAGCAACGGCGTTATTCACATGGTTGGCGCGGTGATCCTGCCACCGCCCTGAACCACCCTCGGCCGTTAATCACTTGCCGATGCAGAACTTCCCAAAGATTTCGCCGAGCAGATCGTCGCTCGAAAATTCCCCCGTGATCTCCGCTAGCCCCAGTTGGGCCGCCCGCAGCTCCTCAGCCAGCAACTCCCCAGCCCGGTTTACCTCCAGCTGCTCGCGCCCCGCGTCGAAGTGCTCCCGCGCCCGACGGATGCTGTCGAGATGCCGCTGCCGGGCGATCACTGTGCCTTCAACCGGGTCACCGAAGCCGGCCGAGGCCTTGATCAGCTGACGCAGCTCGTCGAGGCCGGCCCCGGTCCGGGCCGACAGCCGCACCAGCGAGGGCTCCTCGCACGGATCCAGCCCCGGCGACTCGCCGGTCAGGTCGATCTTGTTGCGCACCACGATCACGGGCACCCCGGTCGGCACTTCGGCCAGCAGCGCTTCCACCGGCGCGGAATCACTGGCATCCACCACCAGCAGCGTGAGATCAGCGACGGCCAGCTGGCCGCGGGTGCGCCGCACGCCTTCCCGCTCCACCACATCGGCTGTTTCCCGCAACCCGGCAGTGTCCACGATGTGCACTGGCAGGCCGTCGATTTCCAGCTGCTCCCGCACCAGGTCGCGGGTCGTCCCCGGCTGGTCTGTGACGATTGCAGCCTCGTAACCGGCCAGCCGGTTCAGCAAGCTCGACTTGCCGCTGTTCGGCCGGCCCGCCAGGACGACGTGGATGCCGTCCCGGAGCAGCCGCCCCTGGCGCGCGGCTGTCTCAATGCGCGTGAACTCGTCGGCCACTGTGTTCAGACGGCATCGCAGCTCCTCCGTAGCGAGGAAATCGATCTCCTCTTCAGGAAAGTCGATGGCCGCCTCCACGTACATGCGCAGTGCTGTCAGCCGTTCATTCAGCCCGAGAATCGCAGCCGAGAACTCGCCGGACAGCGAGCGTTGCGCTGCGCGCGCAGCGGCTCGCGAACTTGCGTCGATGAGATCCGCGACGGCCTCCGCCTGCAGCAGGTCCAGCTTGTCATTCAGGAAGGCCCGCTCGGAGAACTCTCCGGGGCGGGCCACGCAAGCGCCCAGCCCCACGACGCGCGCCAACAGCATGTCCAGCAATACGGGACCACCGTGTGCCTGCAACTCCAGCACGTCTTCGCCGGTGTAGGAATGCGGTTCGGGGAAGAAGAGCGCGAGACCGGTGTCCAGCGTCTGGCTGTCTGCGTCCCGGAAAGCGTGGAGCGTTGCCACGCGGGGCGCCGGGCAGCTGCCGAGCACAGCCTCAGCAATGGAGCGAACGCCGGGTCCGGAGATGCGGACGATGCCCACCCCGCCCCGCCCCGCCGGCGTGGCCCGCGCAACGATCGTCGTGCCGGGTGTCCTGGTCATCGCCGAGGCTGCGCGGGATGGCTGCCCGGTGGCGGCCTTATCCGGCGCCCAGCACCTTGTTGATGCGCCACTGCTGGGCAATCGAGAGCACGGAGTTAGTCAGCCAGTAGAGCACAAGGCCCGCCGGGAAGAAGGCAAAGAACCCGGTGAACACGATCGGCATGATCTGCATCATTTTGGCCTGGACGGGGTCCGGCGGCGGCGGGTTCAGCTTTTGCTGGAAGAACATGGCGGCACCCATCAGCAGGGGCAGCACGAAGAACGGATCCTTCGACGACAGATCCGTGATCCAGAGTACGAAGGGTGCCTGGCGCATCTCGACGCTTTCGAGGAGCACCCAGTAAAAGGAAATGAAGAAGGGGATCTGCACCAGCATGGGCAGGCAACCCGCTGCGGGGTTGATCTTCTCTTTCTTGTAGAGCTCCATCAGCGCTGCGCTCATGGCCGCGCGGTCGTCCTTGTGACGTTCCTGCAGGGCCTTCATTCGAGGCTGAAGCTTGCGCATGCCCGCCATTGACCGGCCACTCTTCTCGCTGAGCTTGTAGAAGACCAGCTTGATCAACAGGGTGACGAGGATGATAGCAAGGCCCCAGTTTTGAACGACGCCATGCACCTTGTTGAGCAGCCAGAACATCGGTTGGGCCAGCAAGGTCAGGCGCCCATAATCCACGGTGAGCTCGAGGCCCGGGGCTGTGGCAGTCAGTTCTTTCTGCACCTTGGGGCCGATGAAGAGCTTTGAGCTGAAGCGGGCCGAGCCGTCCGGGGGCACTGCCTGCAGGGGACCGATTGCACTCACCAGGAACTTGCCGTCGGCGAAGCGGCCGTCGTAGGACCAGATCTCAGCCGCAGGGGGGACCGCGGCCGCCAGGAAGTGGTGCTGAATGGCCGCGAACCAGCCTTGGGAAAGCGACTGGGTGAAGGGGGTCGTCGGTAGCTCTTCCACGTCGAGCTTCTCGTACTTCTTGCCGTCGTAGGCGACCGGCCCGTTAAACGAGTAGGTCTCCACATCAAACATGCTCTGCTCGGGAGGCGTATATAGCCGCTGGAGCTGCAGGTACTCGGCGGTCTGGTAAGGCAGGGTGCCTTTGTTCTCGACGGTGTGCTCGAGATCGATCTCGAAACGTCCAGGGCGAAGCGTGTAGGTCTTGGTGACGACAACACCGGTAGGGCTCTCCCACCGCAGGGGCACTTTAAGTTCGGTGGCGCCAGGCGCGAGCGTGTACTCCGAAGCAGTGGCCGTGAAATTCGCCAGGTGATTGGCCTCCGGCTGACCGTCGGCGGCGCGCAGCCCGCTTTGAAGGGCGAAAAAGCGTTCGGGTGCGGTTGTCAGAAGCTCTAGCGGGATACCGGGCTGATCCTTGTGCACCGGGAAGGTTGGCAGTTTGGCTTGGACGATATTGCCGCCGCTAGGGTCGATAGAGAGATCCAGCACATCTGTGCGGACATGGATCAGGGCCGGTGGCGCCGGGCTGCCGACCACCGGGTCAGCAGGCGCCGCCAGCGTTGGTGCGGGGACCGAAGCGGGCCCCGGCAGCGACGGAAGCGCTGGTGGTGTGGCAGGCGCAGCCGGACTGGTTGTCGCAGTGGTGGGGTCGGCAACGGTGACAGTCTTGGGTGCGAAGGTTTGCTGCCAGGTCTGCACGGTGAGCCAGACCAGCATTAGCAGGCCGACCCAGAGAAAAATCCGCAGGTTGTCCATGGTCACGTGCTGCTATTCCCTGTTGGTTTGCAGGCGCTGGTTGTGACGCGGACCCAGTGCCTCTCGAGGCTGGCAAAGAGCTCGCCGTTCGCCGCGGCCGTTGTTGCGTCCCGGGCCAGCACCACGAGATCAACCGCGGGCAGGCCGGCGGCGCGCAACCGAAAACTTTCCCGCACCAGCCGACGTAGCCGGTTGCGGCCAACGGCGAGGCGGACCTTCCGCTTGGAAATCACGAAGCCCAGGCGCGGCCCATTCAAGGCGTTCTGATGGAACAAAATCGTGAAAAAGCGATCAGCTGACCGCTGGCCGTTCTGGAACACGTTATCAAAGCTCGTCGCGTGCAACAGGCGTCGCTGCCGCGGGAAGATCTGCTGGTGTTCGCCCGCAGGAAGATTGGGCAGCGAGTCGATCGCGCTCTTTCGTGAGACCAGTGGCCGTCAGACCGTGAGGCGCGCGCGGCCCTTCGCACGCCGGCGCTTCAGCACCAGCCGGCCAGCGCGAGTGGCCATGCGGGCGCGGAAACCGTGAGTCCGAACACGCTTCAGTTTGCTGGGCTGGTAAGTTCTCTTCATGAAGAAATTCGCCGAAAAACAAAAGGATGGAGATGCGCGGGAGGGCGAAAGGTTAAGGAGCCGTCCCGCCCCTGTCAATAGAGGCTGGGCCTGTGGATAAGTCGGTCCACGCCCGTTAGACTGCTCTCCTCCCCTTTCCACAACCATAATCACATTCACGGGGTGAATCCGTGCCGTCTTCACTCTGGGGCCGCTGCGTCCAGCAGTTGCGGTCCGACTTGCCCGAGCAGCAGTTCAACACCTGGATCCGGCCGTTGCAGGCCGTGGAAGAGGCCCAGGTCATCCGGCTCCTGGCGCCCAATCGCTTTGTCGTGGACTGGGTAAACAGTAACTGTCTCGGGCGAATCACGGATTTTCTCCGGGAGGTGCCTGGCATGACGGTGCGGGTGGAAGTTGGCAGCCTGGCCAATTTGCAGCGGCAGTCGGTGCCGGCGACAGGAAAGCCCCGGCTGGGCCGCGCAATTGGCGGCAAGCTGAACCCCGAATACACCTTCGAGAGATTCGTCGAGGGCAAGAGCAATCAGATGGCCCGCGCGGCAGCGGTTCAGGTCGGTAGCAATCCGGGCCGGGGCTACAACCCCCTATTCATTTACGGGGGCGTAGGCCTCGGCAAAACCCACCTGATGCAGGCCATTGGTCACGTCATCGTGGCCAACCGTCCGGAAGCGCGCGTGGCCTACGTCCACTCGGAGCAGTTCGTCGGCGACATGGTGCGCGCTTTGCAGCACAACACCATCAACGAGTTCAAGGCCTCCTATCGCACGCTCGACGCTCTGCTGATCGACGACATCCAGTTCTTCGCCAACAAGGAACGCTCCCAGGAGGAGTTCTTCCACACCTTCAATGCGCTACTGGAAGATCAGCGGCAGGTCATTCTCACCTGTGACAGATATCCCAAGGAAGTCAATGGGTTAGAGGAGCGGTTGAAGTCCCGCTTTGGATGGGGCCTGACGGTTTCCATCGACCCTCCAGAGCTGGAAACGAGTGTGGCCATCCTGATGAGTAAGGCGGCAGCGGGCCATAAGGAGCTGCCTGAGGAGGTCGCCTTTTTCATTGCCCAGCGCATCCGCTCCAATGTGCGGGAACTGGAAGGGGCGCTACACCGGGTGCTGGCCAACTCCACCTTTACCGGCCGCCCCATCACCCTGGAATTCGCGAAGGATGCCCTCCGAGATCTCCTAGCGGTGCAAGACAGGCTGGTGACCATCGAGAACATCCAGAAAACGGTGGCTGAGTACAGCAAGGTACGGGTGTCGGACCTGCTCTCGAAACGCCGCAACCGGTCGATCACGCGACCTCGCCAGATTGCCATGAGCCTCGCGAAGGAGCTCACGAATCACAGCCTGCCGGAGATCGGCGACCAGTTTGGTGGGCGGGATCACACGACGGTCCTCCACGCCTGCCGACGCGTGAAACTGCTACGGGAAACGGAGACGCGCGTGCGAGAGGATTACCAGAACCTTATTCGGATTCTGACCGCCTAGTCACGCAAAATGGGTCAACGAGGACCAGCGTAGATATCTGCTGTGTAGAAGGTGCGTATGTTGTGGACAACAGAATCGCGGGCCACGTCCCCACAGTTTCCGCACAGGTGCTACATTGTCTGTCAGGTGGGTAGCCCACAGCGTGAAGCCGGGGCAAACACCTGTAATTAAAGGACTAGTTTCAGTTTATGAACAGGCAAGACCTACCCTAATAATAACTACTATGTCTTTAAGCAAGACCAATAATTAAAGCTACCTGCATAGGATCCTGGGATGAAGTTCACCACGTTACGCTCAACGCTCCTCAAGCCTGTTCAAGCCGTTATTGGCGTCGTGGAACGTCGGCAGACGATGCCCATCCTCGCAAATGTGCTGCTGGTAGTGCGTGGTCAGGAGCTCGCCGTCACCGCCACCGATCTTGAGGTCGAGCTCGTTGCGCGGGTCCCGCTCGACAAAGTCGATAGTAGTGGTGAAGTAACGGTCCCGGGACGGAAGCTGCTGGATATCTGTCGCGCGTTGCCCGAGGACGCCAGCGTCCAGGTGCAGTTGGACGGGGACCGACTCGTGGCGAAATCCGGGCGGTCACGGTTCGTGCTCGGCACGCTGCCGGCGGCAGAGTTTCCGGTGGTGGATGAGGTGGAGCCGGTTCAGAGCCTGCATCTCAGCCAGATGGATCTGCGGAAACTTCTGGAAAAGACCCATTTCGCAATGGCGCAGCAGGACGTGCGTTATTACCTCAATGGGCTCCTGCTGGAGACCGGCGAGAAGACGGTCCGGGCGGTAGCCACGGACGGACATCGTCTGGCCCTGTGTGAGGTGCAGATCGAGACCCAGAAGGGTGGGGCTAAGGGGCGGAAGCCCGAGGGCCATCAGGTGATCATCCCGCGGAAGGGCGTGCAGGAGCTCCAACGGCTGCTCCTTGGGGAAGGTGCCGTGGTACTAGCGATCGGTACGAATCACGTTAGGGCCACAATCGGCGACATTCGCTTCACATCGAAGCTAATTGATGGCCGTTTCCCGGATTATGAGCGAGTGATACCGAAGCCCCAAGGCAACGTTCTCAAGGCCGGGCGTGATGTTCTGCGCCAGGCCCTGCAGCGTGCCGCCATTCTATCCAACGAGAAATACCGGGGTGTTCGCCTGGAGCTCGCTGATTCCACACTCCGTATCCAGGCCAACAACCCGGATCAGGAAGAGGCCCGTGACGAAATCGAAGTCGAGTATGCCGGCCAAGCTCTGGAGATTGGCTTCAACGTCAACTATCTGTTGGACGCGCTGGCGGCCGTGGACAGTGAGCAAGTCGAGTTGGGTTTCGTGGATGCTAATAGCAGCTGCCTGATCAGCGGCCCCGGGTCCGTGCAGGCCCGGTACGTCGTGATGCCCATGCGGCTGTGACGTGACGGCCCCCGTCCCGGGCCCGGTAATCGCCGAGGTCCAGCTCGGGTCCTTTCGCTGCTTCGAGACGGCCCGTCTCGAGCCGGGGCCCAGTTTCAACCTAATCGCGGGCGGTAACGCCTCTGGAAAGACGAGCCTGCTGGAGGCATTGTACTTCTTGGGTCGGGGCACGTCGTTTCGCGCGGCCCGTGCCGAGGCGGCGATCCGCTTTGAGGCCGACCGGTGCACCTTGTTTGCCAGACTGGGTGCGGGTCTTGCCCGCCGGGTCGGGCTGGAGGTCTCCAGGTCCGACGGCTTGGCCATCCGGGTAGACGGCGTTCCGGGAACTCGCGCCGATCTGGCCAGGGCATTGCCCGTTCAGATTCTGGATCCCGCCAGCCACGAGCTCGTCAGTGGGCCGCCGGCAGGGCGCCGGCAGTTCCTCGATTGGGGCGTGTTCCACGTGGAACCAGCCTTTCTTCCCGCCTGGCAGCGCTACCGTCGGGCGTTGCAACAACGAAACGCCGTCCTAAAGACCGGCAATGCCACTGGGGCCTGGCACTGGGACGACAGCCTGCTAGGTGACGGCCTGGTCGTCGACGAGTGCCGCCGCCGCGCCATGGCACTGCTCCAGCCCCGGTTCAAGCAGTTTGGAGAGCGTCTGCTGGACGCCGCGGTGGAGTTGAGTTACCAGCCGGGCTGGGCGGAGGGCAGCAATCTGGCGGAAGCCCTAGTGGGTTGTCGGAATCGGGATCTGCAGATGGCCACCAGCACGGCCGGTCCCCATCGCGCCGACTTTCGCATTACAGTGCGCACCCGGAGGGCCCGGGATACCGTCTCCCGGGGTCAAGAGAAGCTCGTTGCGGCTGCCCTGACGCTGGCCCAAGTGGAACTGGTCGCCCAGAGCCGGGCGCAGACCGTGGTCCTTCTGCTGGATGAGCCCGGCGCCGACTTAGACCAAGAACACTTGGCCCGCCTGCTCGCGATCGTGGCCGATGCCCCCGTGCAGTCCTTCGTCACCTCCCTGGATCCGGCAGGAGTCACGCTGCCGGAAGGCGCCCGGGCGTTTCACGTGGAACGTTCCGGGGGCGCGAGTTTTGCTATAATTTCTGGCTAGCTATTCGGGGTCTCTCATGGTCGATTCAGAGCGCTACGACTCCAGTAATATCAAAGTCTTAAGGGGCTTAGATGCGGTTCGCAAGCGCCCCGGAATGTATATCGGCGACACCGATGACGGCACCGGTCTCCATCACATGGTTTTTGAGGTCGTCGATAACGCCATCGACGAAGCACTCGCCGGCTTCTGCACCAACATCACGGTCACCATTCACGCCAACGAATCCATAACGGTCACCGACGATGGGCGTGGGATCCCCGTAGATATCCACCCGGAAGAGGGAAAATCTGCTGCCGAGGTGATCATGACGGTCCTCCACGCGGGCGGAAAATTCGACAGCAACTCCTACAAAGTCTCCGGCGGCCTCCATGGCGTCGGCGTGTCGGTCGTGAACGCGCTTTCCGAGATCCTGGACCTGACCGTCTATCGGGAGGGCCGCACCCACGAGCAGCGCTACCGCCTGGGCGAAGCCGAGGCCCCCCTGGCCGTGACCGGCGAGACCAAGCGCCGCGGCACAGTGATCCGCTTCCGGCCGAGCCCGGAAATCTTTACCAACATCCAGTTTCACTACGACATTCTGGCCAAGCGGCTGCGGGAGCTGTCCTTCCTCAATCAAGGCGTTCGTATCCACCTGTTGGACGAGCGGGACGGGCGGGAAGACGTGTTCGAGTTTGAAGGTGGCATTCGGGCCTTCGTCGTGCACCTGAACCGAAACAAGATGCCGATTCACGGGTCCGTCATTTACTTCTCGCGCACTGTCGACACGGTGACCGTCGAGTGCGCGCTGCAGTGGAACGACGGGTACCAGGAAAACATGTTCTGCTACACCAACAACATTCCGCAGAAGGATGGGGGCACACACCTTTCAGGTTTTCGCGCCGCGCTTACCCGTACGTTGAACACGTACATTGAGAAAGAACTCAGCTCCCGAAAGGAAAAGGTCGCGACTACCGGTGACGACGCTCGTGAGGGACTCACTGCCGTGCTCTCAGTGAAGTTGCCTGATCCGAAGTTCTCGTCCCAAACCAAGGACAAACTCGTTTCATCCGAGGTGAAGGCGGCTGTCGAGACGATGGTGGGTGAGTACCTCGAGGCCTTCCTGCTGGAGCACCCGGCCGAGGCCAAGATTGTGGCCGGAAAGCTGATCGATGCGGCGCGAGCCCGGGAAGCGGCGCGCAAAGCCCGGGAGATGACCCGGCGCAAGGGCGCTCTGGATATCGCCGGCTTGCCCGGGAAGCTCGCCGACTGCCAGGAGAAGGATCCGGCGCTCTCGGAACTGTTCCTTGTCGAGGGCGACTCCGCCGGTGGCTCGGCCAAGCAGGGACGGGACAGACGCACCCAGGCCGTGCTGCCCCTAAAGGGCAAGATCCTGAACGTCGAGAAGGCGCGCTTCGACAAGATGCTGGCTTCCGCGGAAGTGGGCACCCTGATCACCGCGCTCGGTTGTGGCATCGGCCGCGAGGATTTCGATCCGGACAAACTGCGCTATCACCGGATCATCATCATGACGGACGCGGACGTGGACGGCTCCCACATCCGGACCTTGCTGCTGACATTCTTCTATCGGCAGATGCCGCAGCTGGTTGAACGAGGGCACATCTACATCGCGCAACCGCCGTTATACAAGGTCAAGCGTGGCAAAGTGGAAACCTACGTCAAGGACGATGCCGAGCTGAACACCCTGCTGCTTGGGTCAGCCCTCGACAGCGCGGCCCTTCACGTGAACTCGCGGGACCTGCCGTTGCGGGGCGATGCCCTGCGCAGCCTGGCGGAGCAGTTCGTCATCGTGACCGCCGTGATTCAGCGACTCGCGCGCCGTTACGACAGCCGCGTGCTCGAGCAGCTGCTATTCCAGCCTGAAATGGTGGCGTCACGGTACACCGATCTCACCTGGCTGATCGACTGGGCAGCGGGATTGCAAAAGGCGCTCGGAGAGTCCGCTAACGGCGGCGGCACGGTCTATCGCGTGGAGCTGTCGACGAATGACGAAGGCGTGAAGGGCTTCGGCATCCTTCGCGCGAGGCACGGGCTCGATGAGCGGGCAGAGGTGCCGCTGCGCTTCTTTGCCTCCCCTGAGTACCGGAAGATCGCAGAGCTCGGCAACAGCCTGCAGGGACTGGTCGGCGCAGACGCCTACGTGATGCGCGGTGATCAGCGCCGTGATGTCACCAGTTTCGGCGAGGCCATGGAGTGGCTCATGGCCGAGGCTCGGCGCGGGCAGACCATCCAGCGCTACAAGGGCCTTGGTGAGATGAACCCGGAGCAGCTCTGGGAGACCACTGTGAACCCGGCAAGCCGCCGGCTCCTCCAGGTGCGCATCGAGGACGCAGTTGCGGCGGATGAGGTCTTTACCACCCTGATGGGCGATCAGGTCGAACCGCGCCGCGAGTTCATCGAACGTAACGCGCTGGCCGCGGAGAATCTCGATATCTAGCTGTAGGGTCCAGAACCCCGTAGTTCTGCGACTTGGGCTTCAATCCAGGTCTGGATCTGTTCGTTAACTTTCCGGGCATCCTGACCAGCCGGGTCCACTGGTGGGCCGATACGGAAGGTCACAGTGCCGGCACGCTTGCGCCAACCCCGGCGCGGCCAATAGTCGCCCGCATTGTGCGCTACCGGCACCAGCAGCCGGCCGGCCACCTGCGCCAGTAACACGCCGCTGATTCCGTAGCGCCGGGTTTCCCCGGGCGGCATGCGGGTGCCTTCCGGAAAGACCATTACCCAATGGCCTTCCTCCAGGCGCGCTTTGCCCTTGGCGAGCACCTGCGCAACAGCCTGCTGAGCCGCGCCGCGATCGATGGCGATGGGCCGCACGGCCGCAGTAGCCCAGCCAAGAAATGGTGCCCAGAGCAACTCGCGTTTTACAACCCAGCACTGGCGGGGAAAGAGGAGAAACTGCACCAGCGTCTCGTAAGCTGAGGAGTGCTTGAGCAGGACCACGGAGTTGCGCGCCGGGATGTTTTCCGCACCTTCAACCCGGAAGTTGAGGTGGCAGAGCTTATCCATGAGCCAGAAGACAGCGCGAACCCAGGCAACGACCAATGCGTAGGAGACCGGGTAGCCTCCCAGGCGACCGATGACGACAACAATGCTCCAGAGCAGGACGCTCAGGAACATCAGCACAGTGAACATCACCGATCGAACCAGCATCAGCGCTCTTCGTTCTCCGCGATCAGCAGCGCGGCAGCCTCCGCCAGGTCGGTGAATACCTCAACGGCGGTCCCTGCGCCCAAGCGCCGTTCGGTCTCCACACCATTGCCTGTGCGTACCAGCATCGCTCGTGCGCCGACCCGCCAGGCGGCCTCGAGATCGCGGTACGAGTCGCCAATCGCCGGCTGGCCGCGGAGGGTCGCGCCAAAGTGCGCTTCTATCTGTTGCATCAACCCAGGTCGCGGCTTCCGGCACTCGCAGGCGTCTTCTGGACGGTGGGGACAAACGAAGATCCCAGCCAGCCGACCACCTGCCGCTTCCAGTGTGCGGGTCATGCGTGCGTGGATCGCTGCCAGTGTGTCGGGAGTGAACAGGCCGCGACCGACGCCGGATTGATTGCTGGCCACCACCACCGCAAACCCTGCTCGCGTCAGATCAGCGATGGCCTGGACGCTGCCTGGGAGCGGCACCCATTCGTCGGGAGCGCGGATGAAATCCGGTGATTCCCGGTTGATCACGCCATCCCGATCCAGGACTACCAGACGGCGTTGGGGGGCGGTGGCCATCGGCCCGGGAGCTGCCCGGCGATCCTAGCTGGTGGGCGTGGACAGGCAGGACAGGTCGGCCACGTCCAGGAACAGTTCGCGCAGCCGGCGGAGCTGGGCGAGCCGGTTGTTCCGCAATGATGGGGTATCGGCCATGACAAGCACCGCCTCGAAGAAGGCATCGACCGGCAACTTGAGTGCGGCGAGCCCCTGCAGGGCCTGGCGGTAGTCGCGGCGGGCGAGGTGCTGACGATGCAGGTCGCCGACTTTATCGATGGCCGTGTGCAGCGCGCGTTCCTCAGGGGCCTCGAACAAGGCCGGATCTACCCGGTGGTCACCCACCGCTGCCGTACGGAGGATATTGGCGATACGCTTGTTCGCCACCGCCAGGCTCTCTGCTTCCGGCAGGCCCAGGAAAGACTGGACCCCAAGCAAGCGCGCATGGAAGTCCATCGGGGATGCGGGGCGCCTAAGTCGGACTGCCTCGAAGGTTTCCGCCGTTACCGCCCCAGCAGGCAGGCCCGGGGCCAGGCCATCCAGATACCAGGCACGGGCGCGGTCCACAATAAAGTCAAACAGCTCGGTGGTCAGGCCCGGGGCGTCCTTGACCGCCACTGGCTGCAATGCGATCGCCCGCGACAAGAGTGCTGGCAGATCGAGATCAACACCATCCTCCACGAGGATCCGCAGCAGGCCCAGTGCCGCGCGCCGCAGACCGAAGGGATCCTTGTTACCACTGGGTCGTTTGCCGAGAGCAAACACTCCCGACAGGGAATCCGCCCGATCGGCAATCGCAAGTGCCCGTCCCGCCGGCGTGGCCGGCAGGCGATCACCCGCGTGACGCGGCAGGTACTGCTCTTCGATGGCCGTCGCCACGGCCGCCAGTTCGCCATCGTAGGTCGCGTAATGGAAACCCATGCGTCCCTGGAGCTCTGGGAACTCGCCCACCATTTGCGTTAGCAAGTCGGCCTTCGCTAGCACGGCCGCGCGCTCGACACTTCCGGCGTCATGGCCGAGGACCCCGGCGACTTCACTACCGAGCTTCGCCACCCGCCGCGAGCGCTCCAGCAGGCTGCCGAGACCTTGCTGGAACACGACGGCGCCAAGGCGCTCCACGCGAGCCGCCAGCGACACCTTGCGGTCCTGGTCCCAGAAAAATGCGGCGTCGGACAGTCGCGGCAGGATGACACGCTCGTTGCCCTGACGGACCTGCTCCGGATCACGGCTTTCCAGATTAGCCATGGTGACGAACCGGGGCATCAGCCGGCCAGCCGCATCCCGGATCGGGAAGTACCGCTGATGGCCCTGCAGAGTCGCAATCAACACCTCTTCCGGCAAGCGCAGAAACTCCGGGTCGAAGCTGCCGGTAATTGCCACCGGCCACTCCACGAGTCCGGTCACTTCGTCGAGGAGATCTTCGCTGTAGACCGCATGCCCGCCGGCCGCCAGTGCCGCCGCATCGGCGAGTTGCCGGACCCGTTCGCGTCGCACCCTAAACTCCGGTATCACCTTCCCGCGACCCGCTAATAGCGCCGGGTAGTCCGCCGGCTTCCCGATAACCAGTTCCTCCGGCGCATGGAAGCGATGCCCTCGGGTTTTGCGTCCGGGAGCAATGCCAAGCAGCGGCGGAGCGAGCACCGCATCACCCAGCAGCATCACGACCCAGTGCACCGGCCGCACAAATTCCGCATCCCCGCTACCCCAGCGCATTCGTCGCGGGATCGGCAGCGCCGCGAGGGCGGCCGTCACGATCCCGGGCAGCAGCTCGGCGGCCGACCGCCCCGGAGATTGGGCGCTGTGGAATAGCCACGCACCTTTCGGGGTTTCCACCCGGCCGAGTGCCTCTACCGGCACACCACAACCTTCCGCAAAGGCCAGGGCCGCGCGAGTCGGCGCCCCGCCGGCAGTAAAAGCCACTGCCAGTGGCGGACCGCGCTTCTCGATTTTCTGCTCCGGCTGTTCCAGCTGCAGGTCGCTGACCAGCACTGCCAGTCGGCGCGGGGTGGCGTAGGAGCGAAGGCCGGTAAGACCGAGGCTTGCGCCGCGCAATCCGTCCCGCACCTGCCCCGCAAAGGCCTGCTCCAGGTCGGCCAGCGACTTGGGCGGCAGCTCTTCCGTACCGATCTCGACAAGAAAGTCCGCAGTCGCTGGCATGCTGATGAGGTGTCGGCTGACGATCAATGGGCCGCAGGCGCGCGGGGCCGCAGGTCGGATTGCGATCGAGCGAGCAGGGGGAAGCCGAGCGCGGCGCGGCTTTCCTGGTAGGCCTGCGCCACCGACCGGGCCATTTCGCGCACGCGCAGGATGTAGCGCTGTCGCTCACTAACGGAAATCGCTCGCCGGGCGTCCAGCAGGTTGAACGTGTGGGATGCTTCCAGAACCTGCTCGTAGGCGGGCAGAGTCAGGCCGACCTCAATGAGGCCACGGCAGGCTCGTTCCGCGGCATCGAAGCTCACCACGAGCACGCCTGCATCGGCCGCTTCGAAGTTGTAACGCGACATCTCTACCTCGTTCTGGTGAAACACGTCCCCGTAGGTGACGCGCCCGAGCGGGCCATCGGTCCAGGTCAGATCGTAGACGCTGGCGACGCCCTGGAGGTACATGGCGATTCGCTCCAGGCCGTACGTAATCTCGCCGGTCACAGGCCGGCAATCCAGACCGCCGACCTGCTGGAAGTAGGTGAACTGGGTGACCTCCATCCCGTTCAGCCACACCTCCCAGCCGAGGCCCCACGCACCCAGCGTGGGGGATTCCCAGTTGTCCTCGACGAAGCGGAGGTCGTGCACCAGCGGATCGATGTCGAGGGCCCGGAGGGAGTCGAGATACAACTGCTGAATCTCCAGGGGCGATGGTTTGATAACGACCTGAAACTGATAGTAGTGCTGCAATCGGTTGGGGTTTTCCCCGTAGCGACCATCCGTTGGGCGCCTGCTGGGCTGCACGTAGGCCGCACTCCAGGGCTCCGGCCCGATCGCGCGCAGAAAGGTGGCGGGGTGAAAGGTCCCGGCGCCCATGGGCATGTCGTAGGGCTGCAGGATCACGCAGCCCTGGTCCGCCCAGTAGCGCTGCAACGCCAGGATCAGGTCCTGAAACGTGCGGGGGCGTCTCGACTGCGTCAAGCGGAAGTTCCGAGGGCGAAGGGCGCGGCAGTATAGCCTCGATCGTCGGCACCGTAATCCGGCCGGCAGGGCTGCCCCCGGGACGCCGGTAGTGCACCGACACGGGGCAACACCTCCCGGCCAAGCGCCATGGCAGGGCGCGCGCGCGCCGCCACCGCAGAACTTTCTTATCACTTACAGCGGCTTGGCAACCGCTCGCTTTTGGCACGGCCGTTGCAATAGCATAGCGCGCTGCTGCTGATACTCAGCGTTGAGAACGATAATCCCGCAGCTACCCTGTTTCTCCAATACCGCAAGGAGCCGACATGACCACGCCTGCCAATGCCCTGAATCTCCTCAAGGAGAAAGAGGCCAAGTTCGTTGATCTGCGCTTTACCGACACGCGCGGCAAGGAGCAGCATCTGACCATTCCCACCCACACTGTCGATGCCAGCTTCTTTGAAGACGGCAAGATGTTCGACGGTTCCTCGATTGCCGGCTGGAAGGGCATTCAGGAATCCGACATGGTGCTGATGCCTGACGCGACCACCCTCGTCGTCGATCCCTTCATGGAAGACACCACCGTCAACATCCGGTGTGACGTCTACGAGCCCTCCACGATGCAGGGCTATGGTCGCTGCCCGCGCATGACGGCCAAGCGCGCCGAGGCGTACCTCAAGTCCACGGGTATAGCGGACCAGGCCTTTTTCGGCCCGGAGAACGAGTTCTTCATTTTCGACGACGTGCGCTACGGCGCCGACATGAACGGCTCGTTTTACCGGATCGATTCTGATGAGGGCGCCTGGAATTCGGGTAAGAAATTCGAGAACGGCAACACCGGCCACCGTCCCGGCATCAAGGGTGGTTACTTCCCCGTACCGCCGGTGGATTCCCTGCAGGACATCCGCTCGCAGATGTGCCTGACTCTTGAAGAGATGGGTCTTGGCGTGGAAGTCCACCACCACGAGGTTGCCACTGCGGGCCAGTGCGAAATCGGCGTGAAGTTCGGCAGCCTGGTGCAGAAGGGCGACCAGGTTCAGATCCTCAAGTACGTGGTGCAGAACGTGGCGCATGCCTACGGCAAGACGTCCACGTTCATGCCGAAGCCCCTGGTTGGCGATAACGGCAGCGGCATGCACGTGCACCAGTCCCTGGCGAAGGGCGGCAAGAACCTGTTCACCGGTGACCTGTACGGCGGCCTGTCCCAGACGGCGCTTTACTACATCGGCGGCATCATGAAGCACGCCAAGGCGATCAACGCGCTGACCAATCCCAGCACCAACAGCTACAAACGCCTGGTGCCCGGCTTTGAGGCGCCGGTGATGCTGGCCTACTCCGCCCGTAATCGCTCCGCGTCGATCCGTATTCCGTTCATCTCCAACCCGAAGGGCCGTCGCATCGAAGTGCGTTTCCCGGACAACACGGCAAATCCGTACTTCGCTTTTGCGGGCATGATGATGGCCGGACTCGATGGCATCCAGAACAAGATCAACCCCGGCGACCCGATGGACAAGGACCTCTACGATCTGAAGCCCGAGGAGGATGCGAAGATTCCGAAGGTCTGCTTCTCACTCGAGCAGGCACTCGAGTCCCTTGACAAGGATCGGGATTTCCTGAAGGCCGGCAATGTATTCAGCGATGACCTGATCGACGCGTACATTTCGCTGAAGATGGCCGAGGTCACCCGGATCCGGATGGCCACGCACCCGATCGAGTTTGAGCTGTATTACAGCCTCTGACATAACGGCAGTCGGCAGCGCCCGGTGCGCACTGTGCGCCGGGGGCTGGTTGCTCCCAGGGCGGGAGGGTATGCTTCTCGGATGCAGGCTTTATTCGCTTTTCTCGCCCTGGCACTGGGTGCTACCGACGTCTATCGATGGGTCGATGCCGACGGTCAGGCGCACTTTTCGGACCAGCCGCAGCCGGGCGCGGAACGGATCACTATCACCGTCAGCCCTCCCGCCAGCGGCTCGACTAATGGCAACACTCCGACCGTCAGCCCGCAAGCTCCCGAGGACGAGACACCGGCACCCGTCCTTAGTTACCAGTCTCTGACCATTACGAGCCCGGCGCAGGAACAGGTACTGTGGAATATTGGGGGCCAGCTGGACGTCGCGGCGTCGGTGCAGCCAGCGCTTCAGCCCGGGCACGTCCTGCAGTTCTACCTGGATGGCCGGATGGCGGCGGCGGACCCGGGGGCCACCCAGACACGATTCTCGGAGGTGTTCCGCGGCGAACACTCCCTGCGGGTCGAAGTGACGGACGCATCGGGGCGGACGCTGGTCGCGAGCCCGATGAGCCGGTTCTTCGTGCGTCAGACGGCAATCCGCAACCCGGGGTCCTAGCGGCAACTAAAAGCGCCGATCCGGCGCCCCTGCCGGGGGACATTCTCAGCAGTCTCGCCACCGCCGTCCTGATTGTCGATCCTGACGGCACGCTCATCTATCTCAATGCCGGTGCCGAAGATCTGCTTGGCGTCAGTGGCCGGGCCAGCCTCGGCCGTACCCTCCAGTCGCTGCTGCCCGGCCTGCGTACTGTGGAGGACCTGCTGCGCCGAGCGGCCGCGGAAGGCGAGATCTTTGGCCAGCTGGTCAGCATCACGGTGGCCCACAAGAGTGAGAACCCAATGGAAGTGGCCTGCTACATATCGCCACTTCGTGGACCGGGCCGTCGCGTGATCGTCGAATTGTCGGATGCCACGCAGTGGCGCCAGATCGATCGGGAGCACGCCCTCATCAATCAGCGGGACGCGAGCCGGCGCATGATCCTGCAGCTCGCCCACGAGATTCGTAATCCCCTCGGCGGCCTGCGGGGCGCCGCGCAACTGCTCGAACGGGAGCTGCCGACACCGGAACTACGCGAGTTCACGCGGATCATTATCGGCGAAGCGGATCGCCTGACTTCCCTGACGGATAGCCTGCTCGGACCGGTGCGCCGCCCACAACGCCAGGATGTGAATGTGCACGAAGTGTTGGAGCGGGTTGTGGCGCTGATTGCGAGCGAGCGCCAGGAAGGTGTCCAGTTGTTTCGCGACTATGATCCCAGCTTGCCCCTGCTGTCCGCAGATCCGGCTCAGCTCATGCAGGCCCTGCTCAACATCGCCCGCAATGCCATTCAGTCCATCGCGCCGGATGGTCACATCCTGTTTCGCACCCGGGCCCTTACGAACTTCCCGATCGGCGCTGTCCGGCACAAGCTCGTCCTCAGTATAGAAATCGAGGACAATGGACCCGGTGTTCCGGCGGACCTTGCCGAGTCAATTTTCTACCCGCTCGTCACGGGACGCTCCGATGGCACGGGCCTCGGCCTGCCGATTTCCCAAGACCTGGTGAGCCGACACGGTGGCCTGATCGAATATCAGTCGCGGCCGGGCAAGACTATTTTTGTGGTGCGCCTGCCTTTCGGCACGTCCGCCCCGGAGGCCGCATGAGCACCCGCCAACTCTCGGTGTGGGTTGTGGATGATGACGCCTCCGTGCGCTGGGTGCTCGACCGGGCGCTGAACAACGAGGGCATGAATACCCGTACCTTCGAGTCGGCCGACAGTCTTTTCGCAGCGCTGAAGGCCGAGCAGCCTGACGTTCTCATCTCCGACGTGCGCATGCCTGGCACAGACGGCATGGAAGCCCTGCGCCGGCTGGTCCGGGACGGTTACTCGTTCCCGATCATCGTGATCACCGCCCACGCAGACCTGGATAGTGCCGTGGCGGCCTACCAGGGCGGGGCGTTCGAATACCTGCCCAAGCCTTTCGACGTGGACGACGCTGTGGCGCTGGTCCGTCGTGCCGGACGCTTCGGTACGCGCATCCCTGGACGGCAGGTGGAAGCTGACCGGACGGTGCCAGCGATGATCGGCCGTGCGCCGGCCATGCAGGAGGTGTTCCGAACCATCGGCCGCCTGTCACGCTCAAGCATGGCCGTGCTCATTACAGGCGAGTCGGGAACGGGCAAGGAGCTGGTAGCCCGGGCCTTGCATGTGCACAGTCCCCGGGCCCAGAAACCCTTCATCGCACTCAATACCACGGCCATCGCCTCCGAGCTGCTCGAGTCCGAGCTGTTCGGTCACGAGCGCGGGGCGTTCACGGGCGCCGACAACCGCCGGATCGGACGCTTCGAACAGGCCGACGGGGGCACGCTGTTTCTCGACGAGATCGGCGACATGTCGCCTGCGCTGCAGACCCGCCTCCTGCGCGTCCTGGCCGAGGGCGAGTTTTATCGGGTGGGCGGCCAGGTCCCTATTCGGGTGGACGTCCGGGTGATTGCCGCTACCAACCAGGAGCTGACGGCAGCTGTCCAGTCCGGGAAATTCCGCGAGGATCTTTTCCACCGGCTGAACGTCATGCACATCGTTGCCCCGCCGCTGCGGGAACGGCGCGACGACGTTCCGCTGCTGCTCGACTACTACCTGAAGGAGGCGGCCCGGGAACTGGGTACACCGCCGAAGCGCCTGGCACCGGAAGCGCTCAGCCTGCTCGCGCGCTTCGACTGGCCGGGCAATGTGCGTCAACTGGTCAATGCCTGCCGGCGCCTGACCGTCACGGCCCCTGGCTCCGAGATCCGCCTGGAAGACATTCCCAATGAGCTCGGCGGCCAGGCCGGCAGTCAATCCAGTTCAGCCGACTGGTCGCTGCGACTGTCGCGCTGGGCCGAGGGCGCGCTGCAGGACAACGACAGCAAGCCGTTGCTCGACTCGGCTCTTCCGGAGTTCGAACGCACCCTGATAAAAGTGGCTCTGGCCCATGCCCGGGGACACCGGCAGGACGCCGCGAAGCTGCTTGGCTGGGGGCGAAATACGCTGGCCCGGAAGATCCGGGAGCACGGTCTGAAATAGTCGCGGGGACCGGCCTATCTATTTGTTCTTAAAGGCAAATAAGATATCGCCACTAAAGAACACCATATAAACACTAGATTTGACAGTTAGCCAGCTGCACCAGCCGCAGCCGCGCCCACCTCCAGCGCGCTGTCCGTGGCCAGTGTGCCCACCAGGTTGCCCACGTTTGCGACGCGCTGCCAGCGGAGGTAATCCGCAATGCCAGCGTTGATCTTGGTGCACACCAGTGGGTCGTAGAAGAGCGCGGTGCCGATGCCAACCGCCGAGGCGCCGGCGATCAGGAACTCCAGCGCGTCCCTGGCGGTCGTGATCCCGCCCTGGCCAATGATCGGCACCTTGTGGGGACGGGCTTCCTGGTACACCTGCCAGGTCTTGAGCAGGGCAATGGGCTTGATGGCCGGTCCAGACAGCCCGCCCTGGATATTGGCCAGTACCGGCCGGCGCTTCTCGATATCCACGGTCATGCCGGTGAGTGTGTTGATGACGGCAAAAGCGTCTGTGCCAGCCTCGATGCAGCGGCGGGCATTCTCCCGGATGTCCGTCTGATTCGGGGAGAGCTTGGTAATGAGCGGCTTCTTCGTCGCCTGCCGGCAGGCGGCCACCACCCGGGCCGACACGTCCGGGTAGTTGCCAAAGGCCACGCCGCCTTCCTTCACGTTCGGGCAACTGATGTTGATCTCGATGGCATCAATCGGCGAGTTGTCGAAGCGCCGGCAGACCTCCACATATTCCTCGATCGTGGAGCCGCAGGCATTTGCGATGAAACGAGTTTCGCTGAAATCCAGTCCAGGAAGAATCCGGCTGACAACGGCATCGACCCCGGGATTCTGCAAGCCGATGGCGTTTAGCATGCCCATCGGCGTCTCGGCGATCCGATGCGGCTCATTACCCAGCCTGGGCTGCAGCGTGGTGCCCTTTAAAACGATCGCGCCAGCGTCCCGGTTCGAGAAGCCAGCCACGCGTGTGTATTCTTCACCGAACCCCACGCAACCCGACAGCAGGACGATGGGCGAGGCGAACTTCAGCCCGCAGAACGTGGTAGCGAGGAGGGCGGAGTTGGCGGGAAGGGCTGGAGACACGGCTGTGTTCAATCTGATTCTGTTTCGCCCGGAAATTCCTCCGAACACGGGGAATATCATACGCCTCTGCGCTAATACCGGGACCGCACTCCATCTGGTCAAACCGCTGGGTTTCAGCCTCGAAGACGCACAATTGCGCCGTGCTGGCCTCGACTACCACGAATGGGCTACGGTCCGGCAGCACGACAGCCTGGCGGACTGCCTCGGAAGCCTCAGGCAGCCGCGGGTATTTGCCATCTCCACCCGCGGCACCCGGGCCCACTCGGACCCGGTATTTGTGCGGGGCGATGCGTTCCTGCTGGGCTCCGAAAGTGGCGGCCTGCCTGCAGAAGTGCTGGCGTCGCTGCCCGAAGATCTGGTTCTGCGCATCCCCATGCGCACGAGCGCACGCAGCCTGAACCTGGCGAACGCCGCGGCGGTGGTGCTCTACGAAGCCTGGCGCCAGCAGGGGTTCGTCTGACTGTCGCAAGCCAGCTATTCGGGCCAATTACTCGGGCTTAAGGGCCCGTGCCATCAGCGCCATGACGGCGTCCTGTGGCGACACATTCTGTTCCAGCACCCGGTAGACCTGTTCGCAGATCGGCATCTCCAGGTTCAGCCGGCGTGCCACGGATCGAACGGCGCTGGCCGCGAACTGACCCTCGACCACCTGGCCGATGCTGCGCGCGGCATCCGACGGGGTCTCGCCGCGGGCGATTGCAAGACCGAAGCGCCGGTTGCGTGACTGGTCGTCGGTACAGGTCAGTACAAGGTCGCCCATGCCCGACAGGCCCATGAAGGTCGCTGCCCGGGCGCCAAGTGCAGTGCCCAGCCGCGTCATCTCGACGAGGCCGCGGGTGATCAGCGCGATGCGCGTGTTGGCGCCAAAGCCGAGACCATCCGAAATGCCGGCGCCGATGGCGAGCACATTCTTCACGGCGCCGCCGACCTCCACGCCAAGCATGTCGTCGGAGGTGTAGGCCCGGAACATCCGGTCTGACAGCCTGGCCGCAAGAGCGGCGGCGAATGCAGGGTCGCTGGCGGCCACGGTCATTGCCGTCGGGAGGCCCGCCCCGACTTCCCGGGCGAACGTCGGGCCCGACAGCACAGCTACCGGCACGTTGCTGCCGAGTTCATCCGCAGCGACTTCATGGGGCAGGCGACCCGTGCTCTGCTCGAAGCCCTTGGTGGCCCAGGCCACGCGCACACCCGCCGCAAGATCGGGCCGGATTGCCCCCAGAGTGGACCGGAAGGCGTGGCTGGGTACGCACACCAGCAATTCACGATGGGCCCGCACCACACTCCGCAGGTCGGGATCCGGCTGCACGCTCTCCGGCAGGGTGATGCCGGGCAGGTAGCGACGATTGGTGCGATGCCTGGCGAGGTCCTGCAGATCACCGGCGTTCCGGCCCCATAACGTGACGGGCTGGCCGCTCCGGGCGAGTTGCACCGCGAGGGCCGTGCCCCAGGATCCGGCACCCAGAACGGCGATCGGCGAGGCTTCGAAGGCGGGCGTCATCCAGTGATGAACTGTGCGTCGCTAGGCCTGGCCGGTCGGCGCAGGACCGGCTGCGCGATTGGCCTGGGCCTGGGCAAAGAGCGCCGCGAAATCGATGGGCTTCAGCAGCAGTTGCGAAAAGCTGCCCCGCGTTAGGATGGACGACACCGCTTCTCGGGCGTACGGAAACAATACGTTGGGGCAGCTGATGCCGATTATGGCTCGGGCTTCCTCGGGCGGATAGCCGCTGATCTGAAACGTGCCGGCCTGCTCCAGCTCAATGAGGAACATCGTCCGCTTGCCGTCGACCCCATGCACGTTCACGTGGAGCACGACCTCAAACATGCCACTGCCCAGGTCCCGATGAGAAGTGCGCAGGTTCAGGTTGAACTCTGGCTCCAGGCCAGTTTCCGTGAGAATGCCCGGCGAGTTGGGCGCCTCGAAGGAGAGATCCTTCAAGTAGAGGTGGCGCAGGTTAAACTGGCGCGAGATCTCCCCCGGGGCGCCGTTCGCCGCGCTACTTCCATTGCTGTTGGCACCCTGGTCGTTGCTTGAAAATTCGGCCATAAAACCTCTCGTCGCTCAGTAATTGGACCGCAACAGCAGGTCCAGTTTGCCCGCCCGCTCCATTGCGGCCAGGTCGTCGTATCCGCCCACGTGGGTCGAGCCAATGAA
>CAYMKJ010000018.1:0-11869 GCA_964391025.1 uncultured Chromatiaceae bacterium | reverse complement strand
CCGGCGGGAATAGTTGTCCGCTGACCACCAATGCGGAGGCCTGGTTGTGCAGCCACGGCGGCATCGGCGGCAGCCGCCAGAATTGGGACGGCGGCGAGCCGCTGAAGGACGCCCGCGACCAGTTCAACAACGGCGGTGCCTGCTCACTCTGAGACCGCTGACCACCTAGGTCCTACCAAGACAAGGTCCTACCAAGACCCGGAGGGGGGAGAGCAATCTCCCCCCTCCTTTTTGTTTCTTCACCCTTGAGGGCCGACCGTCCGTGGACTAGAAGCGATTCAGCTTTTGCCGGGCGCGGATCTCTGCCAGCTTTTTTGCCACAACCCTGCTGTTGATGCGCCGGGCCTCGTCCTTGTCCAACCCGGCGGCCACCGCCTGTTTCGCCGCTTCCAGCCGCTGGCGGCTGTGCTGCACCTTGAGAGTCCGGCCGGAAATGGCCCGGTCGATGAGTTCCAGGGCCGGCTCAACCGACAGATCTCCCGCGTGAAGCTTGTCTTCCAGCTCACGCTTCCGCAGTTGCAGTTGTTGCAAGGTCGCCATGTCGTGCAGTGACGCTCCGGGGATCTGCTGTCGAGGTGGCAGGTCCCCATGATACTGCTCCGCAAGCCGTCCATCGGTAGGCTTTTCGCCCGCAGTGGCGACGCTCTTTCCCGGCGGCGGGGTAGACTGGAACGGCTGCATCGCGGCGGTCATGTGATTTCCTATGGAGTTCAAGGACTACTACCAGACCATGGGGGTCGCGCGGGACGCGAGCGCTGACGACCTCAGGCGCGCCTACCGGAAGCTCGCGCGCAAGTACCACCCGGATGTCAGCAAGGAACCGGAGGCGGAGGCCCGCTTCAAGGAGGTCGGCGAGGCCTACGAGGTGCTGAAGGATCCGGAGAAACGCCTGGCCTACGACCAGCTCGGCGCCAACTGGAAGGCGGGCCAGGAGTTCCGGCCACCGCCCGGCTCGAACACGGGCTTCGAGTTCTCCGGAGGCGGTCCCGACGCCAGCGAGTTTTTCGAAGCGCTGTTCGGGCGCGGCGCCGGGGCAGCCGGCCATGGCCGGGGCTCCTTCAGGGCCCAGAGCGAGAACCGCCACGCGCGGGTGCTGATTGACCTCGAAGACGCCTACGGCGGTGCCACCCGCGCCATCACGCTGCGCACACCGGAAGTGGATGCAAAAGGGCAGGTGTCCCTGCGTGAGCACACGCTCAACGTGACCATCCCGCGCGGCATCCGCCCCGGCCAGCACATCCGCCTCGCCGGGCAGGGAGCACCCGCTGTCGAAGGTGGCCAGCGGGGCGACCTGTACCTGGAGGTCGATTTCCGGCCCCATCCCCTGTATCGCGTCGAGGAGCGCGACGTGTACCTCGAGCTGCCCTTGGCGCCCTGGGAAGCGGCCCTCGGTGCCACCGTGAAGGCGCCGACACCGTCTGGCGCCGTGGAGCTCAAGGTGCCGCCGGGCACAGCGGCCGGTCGCAAGTTGCGGCTGAAGGGCCGGGGCATTCCCGCCAACCCGCCGGGCGACCTGTACGTCGTCCTGCAGATCGCCCTCCCGCCGGCGGACACTGAGGTCGCGCAGACGGTTTACAGCACCATGAGCAATCAGTTCCCGTCGTTTAACCCCCGCGCGAAACTGGGAGTGTGAACATGCCGAACGAGAACACACCGGCTGGCATCCTGGGCATCCTCATCGAGGAACACACGGAGCTGACGCTGGCCGACGTCAGCGGCGCCTGCGCCGTGGAGATCGAGAGCATCGTCGCGCTGGTCGATGAGGGGGTGCTCGAGCCGGTTGGCGGCGAGTCCCTGCAGTGGCGCTTCAGCGGCGCGCAGCTGCGCCGGGCCACGACGGCCCTGCGCCTGCAGCACGATCTCGGCGTGAACGCCGCCGGCGTGGCTCTGGCCCTCGACCTGCTCGATGAAATCGACCGGTTGCGCGCGCAGCTGCGCGCGCCCGGGGAAGAGTAGTGTTCACCGGCACCGGCACCGGCATCGTCGCCACGATACTGCTGGTGCTAAACGTACTGTTCTGGGTGCCGATCCTGCTGCTGTTTGCCGTTCTCAAGCTGGTAATCCCGATCCCTGCGGTGCGGCTGGCCCTGGCACCTGTGTTGCTGTTCATCGCCGAGGCCTGGATTTCCTGCAACAGCGCCTGGATGGCGTTGACCCAGCGCTGCACCTGGGACGTGTCGGGTTTTGCAGGCCTGGATCGCCGGAGCTGGTATCTGGTGAATTGCAATCACCAGTCCTGGGTCGACATCCTGGTGCTGCAACACCTGCTTAACCGCCGAATCCCCCTGCTGAAGTTCTTCATCAAGCAGCAGTTGATCTGGGTCCCGGTCATGGGCCTGGCCTGGTGGGCGCTGGACTTTCCGTTCATGCGCCGACACAGCGAGGAATTCCTGAAGAAACACCCCGAGATGCGGGGCAGGGACCAGGAAGCCACCCGCCGGGCCTGCGAGAAGTTTGCGCTCGTGCCGACCAGCCTGATGAACTTCCTGGAAGGCACGCGCTTCACGCAGGCCAAGCACGAACGCCAGCAGTCCCCCTATGTGCATTTGCTCAAACCCAAGGCGGGCGGCATGGCTCTCGCGCTTAACGCCATGGGCGACAAGTTCCAGGCCATCCTGGATGTCACCATTGTTTATCCGGATGGCACGCCCACGTTCTGGCACTTCCTCCAGGGAAAAGTGCATCGGGTCGTCGTGCGGGCGCGGCAGCTGCCAATACCCCGGCATCTGATCAACGCCGATTACGCGGGCGACGCCGCGGTGCGCTCAGCATTCCAGGCCTGGGTTCAGGAGTCGTGGCGTGAGAAGGATGCCCAAATTACCAGGTTGCTCAAGTCAGCCTGAGTCCGACTGGTGTGCTGTCAGTACCCTGTGCCTCCACGGCAACCAGCTGCGCAACACTGATTTCGCCCACTGCACTGCTCCTCGCGAGCTCCAGTCGTTGCAGCACGTCTTCGACTTCGGGCGGCACGGGAAGCTGTTCCGGGCGCAGGAAGCGGTCTTCTCCCGCTGCCCGGACGGTGTCGAGCAGTTCCTTCAACCTGATCTGCGCAAGTTCCCGCGCAGGCAGGTAGCAAGGCGGCGTATGGCTGGTCTCGGCCAGTAACCCGGCATTGCACAGGGTA
Organism: uncultured Chromatiaceae bacterium; assembly: GCA_964391025.1. Taxonomy (GTDB): domain Bacteria; phylum Pseudomonadota; class Gammaproteobacteria; order Steroidobacterales; genus SHZI01. The sequence continues at coordinate 8,745 of CAYMKJ010000018.1, read as the reverse complement.
TCCACGACCACATCCACGGCGTGCATCGGCACGCCCAGAGTCTGTGTGAGGCGCTCACGGCTCCACGCCGGTCCGCCCCCCAGGTAGTTGGTGGCCACGCGGCTCATGACCAGCAGTGCCAGGCGTTCGCGCATGCGATTGCTGAGCCGCGGCTCCCCGCCTGCGGAAACGAGGTACTCAGGATGCTGGCTGTAGAAAGACACGCTGGCGCCAAGCAGCAGGATCAGCCAGCTCACATAGAGCCAGAGCATGAACAGGATGACCACGGCGAAGCCGGAGTAGATCGCGGCGTAGTTGCTGGAGTGGGCGACGAAGGTCGTGAACGCCCAGCCCGCCGATTGCCACAGTACGCCACCCACGACACCACCGACGAGCGCGGGGCCGATCTGCACGCTCGTGCTGGGGATGGACGTGTACGTGATGGTAAACGCACCAATCACGAGCAGGTAGGGCGTGACCTGGCCCAGGAACAGCGCTATGTGGCTTAGGGTCTCGACCTCAAGCAACGACTGGACCAGGGTCAGGCTCGATGCCGCGATAGTCAGGGCGATCGCACCGAGCACGAGAATCGGCCCGATCGTCAGTACGCTGAGATAGCTGCCGAGGCGTTGACCCAGGGTGCGGGGATGTGTGACGTGCCAGATGTAGTTGAAGGACTCCTCGACCTTGTGTACGAGTGAAAGCGCGGTGTAGAGCAGCAGCACCAGGCCGACGGTTCCCAGTACACCGCCATTAATGTTGTCGATGAATACGATGACGCGCTGGGTGATCTCGTCGCCCCTGGATCCCAGTGGCGCAAGGAAGTGGTGCAGGGCGGGCTTGAGTTCATTGTGTACGCCGAAAGCCTTGAGTACCGAGAAGCTCAGGGCGAGAACTGGCACCAGCGACAGCAGCGTGGTGTATACCAGGCTCATCGCCCGCAGCGTGAGCTGACCGAAGGCCAGGTCGCGAAGCAGGGCCAGGATCAGGCGCACCGCCGACAGCAGGCGGGCGCGCGAGGGCGGCAGATCATCCAGACGCACCTGCCAGACCCTGTCATGGAGCCTGGCCAGAAGCTTTGCCGGTTCCAGATCCATCGCTGCTGCTTATCCCTGTGTATGGCCCCCCTGGCTGCGGGGCAGCCCGTTCAGGGCATGGGCGACCTGCTCAGGCCTCCAGCAGACTGCGCAGCATCCAGGCGGTTTTCTCGTGCACTTCCAGGCGCTGGGTCAGGAGATCAGCCGTCGGCTGGTCGTTTGCCGCGTCCACCACTTTGAACAGCTCGCGGGCAGTTCGGGCGGTGGCCTCCTGGGCGGCGACGAGATGGCGGACCATGTTGTTTGCACTGGGCACGCCTGGGACTTCCCTGATCGACGCCAGCTTGACGAACTGCTGGTAAGTTCCGGGCGCCGGATGGCCAAGCGCACGGATGCGTTCCGCAATCATATCGAGCGCAGTCCACTGTTCGGTGTATTGGTTCATGAACATCAGGTGCAGGCTGTTGAAATGGGGCCCGGTGACGTTCCAGTGAAAGTTGTGGGTCATCAGGTAGAGCGTGTAGCTGTCTGCCAGCAGTGCGGAAAGGCCCTGGGCGATCCTGGCGCGCTCGCTGGCGCTGATGCCGATGTCTATCGAAGGGGTCCTGGCCATTGGTTTCTTCATATGGATCTCCTGATCCTTCGTATTTGTTGCGGCTGAATTGTGCGTGGTAGGCCCCGAACAATCCAGCGCAGCTGAAGCAGCCGATCCTACGGCACTGGCGTGTCAACCACCCCCGCCACGGCAAGGTCCCGATTCTGCTGGCGTTCGCGCCAGATCAGGTAGAGCCCGCAGGCGATCACCAGCGCGGCGCCCAGCCAGATGCGGCGGTTGGGCCAGGTGTCCCAGAACACCCAGTCGATGCCGACGGCCCAGAGCATCGCGGTGTACTCGAAGGGTGCAATCACGGAGGCGGGCGCGTTCCTGAAGGCCTCGGTGATGAAGTGCTGGCCGAGCGCGCCAAACACGCCGAGCAGGCCCAGCCAGGGCCAGTGTTCGGCGCGGATCGGCACCCAGTTCGGTAGCGCGAGCAACCCGGCGAGGATCGTCAGCAGCACGAGGAACCAGAACACCAGGGACACGGTGCTTTCGGTCCGTGTCATCACCCGCACGGAGATCGACGCCAGGGCGTAGGCCACCGCCGAGGCCAGCGCGCCGGCGGCACCGTAGAGGCTGAAGTCGGTCCCTCCAGGGTTGAGCATCCAGAGTACGCCGGACAGCCCAACCGCGATGGCGAGCCACCGCCCAAGGTCCACGTGTTCCTTGAGCAGGGGGACGGCCAGTGCCGTGACGATGAGCGGCGCCACGAAGAAGATGGCGTAGGTGTCGGCCAGGGACATCACACTCACGGCCGCCACGAAACCCCAGAGCATGATCAGCGCCAGCACGCCGCGGATCAGGTGCAGCTCCCAGCGGACCACCTTCAGTTCGTGCCACCGGTTCGTCACGACCACGGACGCCAGCACGAAGGGCAGGGACGCCGCACCCCGCAGCGCACCCACCTGCAGGGGAGGGTAGTCGGTCGAGAGGACCTTCAGCACCGCGTCCATGCCGGCGAAGCAGGCGACGGCCACCAGCATGGACGCGATCCCGCGGAGTCTGGTGTGCTGCATGGTGGGATTGTAGGAGCGCCTTTAGGCGCGATCGATATCGATCGCGCCTAAAGGCGCTCCTACGGGATCACTTCAGCGCCCGCAGGATCATGTTTGGCAGGAGCGCGTCGTCCCAGTCCTGCCGCAGCGGGCCTACGTGCACGATCACCAGCTGCTTTGAGGGCACGATGTACACCCGCTGTCCGCCGAAGCCGTCGAAGAAGATGAGGTCGGGTGCTGCAAACGGCTCCGAATGGAAAGCCGTGGCGGATGACCTGGAGTTGTACCTGCGGACTTTCTCCCAGGTGGTCCCCAGCCAGGTGTAGTAGCCGTAGTTGGGGTTCGTGGGCGAGGGCGTGACCATGTCCCGCAGCCACTGGGCCGGCACGACCTGCCGGTCGCCGACCCGGCCCCCGGTGAGGTGGAGCAGACCGAAGCGCAGCCAGCTGCGGGCCGGGGCGTCGAGGCAGCAGAAGGTGATCGGGATGCGGTGCTGCTCCGAATCGATCAGCACCTGGCCGTCGGCTTCGCTCACGTACCGCCAGAGGTTCTCGGCCAGGTACTGGCTGTAGGGCTTGCCGCTGACCCGCTGGATGAGAATGCCGAGCACCTGGGGGTTGATGTTGTTGTACTCGAAGTGTTTGCCACCCGGCTCGACGATGCCCCGGCTGAAGGTAAAGGGCGCCACGTCGCCACCCAGGGTCATCTGGATCAGGCCCGTGAATCCGGGGAAGTCGATGCCGCTCGCCTGCTGCAGCATCTGGCGGATGGTGATTTTGCTGCGCTCGTCCCCGGCCCACTCCTGGATGTAGGTGGCGGCCGTGTCGTCCACGGACTTGATCAGTCCCTGGTCAATGGCGATGCCGACGAGCATGCCCAGCACCGACTTGTGCATGGACTGGGTGGCCGTGATGGACTGGGCGTCGTGGCCGGGGTAGTAGTGTTCGAGCTGCAGCGCGCCATCCTGCCAGACCAGCAGGGCGTGGGACTTCACTGTGCCGCCCCAGGCCACGGCCTTGTCGAGCGCGTCGGCCGGAAGCGTGCGCTCGCCTTCCGCAGCGACCACCAGGGGGGGAACGGTGCCCCCGGCGACTGTCTGGTGCGGCCCCTGTTCCCCGCCGAAGACGAGGCCGACAAGCCGGCTGGTCAGTGTCGGCTGGACAACGAAGAGGCCGAGCAGGGCAATGACGATCAGGGCCAGCAGGCCCCCGAGCAGACCCAGGACCAGGCGTTTCAGCAAGCGCATCGAAGCATTCCCCGGCAGGCGGAACGGACCGCCATTGTCTCCCAAAAGGTACCGGACCTTAGTTTTGTTAGTTTCTTTAGTTATTGGCGACCAACAACTAAAGAAACTAACAAAACTAAGGTCCGGTACCTTTTGCGGTGCGCTGACCGAGTTGTCGGGCGGCCGAGCGGAGGATCTGTACCTGGCGGGAGAACTGGCGGCAGGCGCTGCAAATGGCGAGATGCAGCCGCACGCGAGCGCGTTCGCTGAGCGACAGCCGGGAGTCCATCGCCCGGGAGACGAGTGCAGAGATGTCACGACAGGTGTCCAGGGCGTCAGCTCCTCTCCAGCACCCAGCCCCGCTCCACGCACAGGCGCAGACGCAGGCGAGCCCGGTGCATCAGCACCCAGTAGTTGGACTGGGTTAGCTTGAGATCCTTACAGATTTCCTCCGGCTCCAGTTCCATGATTTCGCGCAGGGCGAACACCCGCCCGGACTGGCCCGCGAGGCCTTTCAGGCAGGCTTCGAGCACGGCGAGGAAGGCCTCCTGATGCAGGCTGGCCTCCGGGTCCGCCCAGACCGTGGGCTTCGTCACCCAGTGGCCGTCGCTGGCGAACAGCCGATCGAGCAGGTCCGCATCGCCCTCCGGGTCGTCACCCGCGCCACTCAGGGGCAACGGCGTTTCCCGGGTCATGCGCCGGTAGTGGTCGATAATCTGGCGCTTGAGAATGCCAATCAGCCAGGTGGACGGCGCCGACTCACCGCGAAAACTGGCGAGGGACTGGAGGGCCGCCACCAGCGTGTTCTGGACGAGATCCTCGGCCACGGCCGCTTCCCGGACCTGCAGGCTGGCGTAGCGAAGCAGCGCCGGGCGGAAGGCCGGCAGGTCTTCTGCCGTCAGGGTGGTTGGACGGGCTGCCCGGGATTCCGTCATCTGCGCCCCACGCGGCAGGAAGGAGCGCCGCGATAATGCAGTATAGCCGCCTGTTCACCGTCAGCCGCGAGGCTATCTGCCATGGCGCACAGCATTCACCACCTCAATTTCATCGTCCGCAATCTGGAGGCTGCGATTCCGGTCTGGGAGCGGATCCTGGGCCGGCCCGTCGCCCGGCACGATGAGCTGAAGGAGCGGGGGGCGATCGCCGCCCGCTTCCAGCTGGGAGACAGCTGGCTGGTCCTCGTTCAGCCCACGCGGGACGACTCAGTTCCGGGCCGGTTCCTCGCGGTCCACGGCGAGGGCTTCTTCCTGCTGTCGTTCGGCGTGGACTCGCTGGCTGACGAAGTGGAGCGGCTCGGTGACGCGGCCTTCAGCGGCCCTTTGCGTGCAGGCGCCGAGGGCTGGCAGGTGCGGGATCTGGACCCGGCGCTGGTCGGCGGGCTCCAGCTGCAATTCACCGAAGAGTAGCGATGGCGCTCCCTCAGGTCGTCACCTCGTAGAAAATCCGCTTCGCGGGGTCCTTGCCTATCATCTTCGCCATCATCCCCTGGGCCTTGTCCTGGGTGCGGATGTCCTCGACGAACTGCGACTGGAACTCCCGGATCCGGGCGAGGCCCTCGGGACTCCGCACCGGCTCGGCCCTGCGGGCGAGATCCAGGTAGATGTCCAGATAGTCCAGCCCGCAGCGCATGAACGAAGGAAAGCGGTCCTTCGGAAACATCCCGTAGATGCCTGCTGGCGTGCGCCACTTCTGCATCCACTCCGGGTAGCGGTCGTCGCACTCGAAGGAACCATACTTCTCCCGTGCGGCGACCAGCGGCGCGACCCATTTCTGCTGATAAGCCTCGTCGGTGGACGCGCAGTTGACGTTCACATGGCAGATGGCCTTGCGGCCGGTGAGCAGGCAGAAGAACAGGAAGATGGGGATGTCGTAGCCCGGTTCCGGGTACATGATGAAGTTCATCTGGTCGAGGGGTGGCAGCTTCATGGTGAAGCGCATGCCGAAGACCTTGCGGTAGCGCTCCGTCCGCCAGTTCATGTGCCGGGCCTTCAGGATCTTGAGGAAGGACTTCGGCTCGGCCAGCTCCGGCGTCACCGGGACGACCGTCAGCGGCAGCTTGTCATTCACCCGGGCAATCAGGTCATGGAAGCGGGCTTCCAGATCGAATTCGTCCACCGGGACCGGGAGCGGGGCCGGCTGGCCGAGCATGCAGGGCTCCTCGGAAAGGGCAGATACACTCGACTATAACCCGCTGCGCCTGCTGGTACTGCCGGAACGTGAACGGGCGCACGCTCCGGCGCGGACACAGCCGGTCGTGGCCGTCAGGAACTGACAATTTTTGCTTCCCGCCTTCACATAAGAGTGCCGCTACTCGCCGAAGGTGTGATCCGGTAGCCCTGGCACGACCCTTGCTCCTGCTTGTCCAGACGCCACCGTGGTGTGGTGGTCCGCAGTTGCGGTCGGGAGCAGGCGATGACTGTCCAGGTAATTCGGGATGGAGACGTGCCCTGCGCGGGGGGGGACTTTCTGCGCGTCTACTGCCAGCGGCGCGCGGGCTCGCCCGCCACCTATGCCACGATCGAGCGGGTGTTTGGCGGGGAGATTCGCACGCGGACCTGGACCTTCCGGACCCTGGTCAGTGGCGAACCCATGGACGAGGAAGTGGCCACCCAGTTCGCTGAAGCCTACGCGGAACGGAAGAACATTCCCGTTGTGTACGTCGAGGTGGTGTAACAAAAATGGGGACATGCCTAATTTCCGCAGCAAAAATTAGGCATGTCCCCATTTTTGTCAGGGTTTCCTGAACACCATGAAGTGTTGCTGGGGCAACACGTCCTTCGTCTCCACCCACTCCAGCCCGACAACCTCCATCTCCTTGCGGGCCTGAGCCTGCGTCATCTTGTGCAGGGCCAGGATCGGCACCGCCGGATCCTCCCCGCGGTACTCGATCAGCACCAGTCGACCCCCCCTCCTTAGTCCCTGGACGATGCCCGTCATGACCTCTCGCGGGTGGGAAAACTCGTGGTAGGCATCCACCAGCAACACCAGGTCCACGGCCCCGGGCGGTAGCCGCGCGTCCGTCTCGGTCGCGAGCAACGGTTCCACGTTGCCGATGCCCGCCGACTTCGCACGGCGGCTGACGATGTCGAGCATTTCCTGCTGGATGTCCACGGCCAGCACGCGACCCTTCGGCACGCGACCCGCGATGGGCAGGCTGAAGTAGCCGGTGCCCGCGCCCATGTCGGCGACCAGGTCGTCCGCTTCCAGCGGCAGGTTGTCCAGCACCAGGTCGGTGCGCTCCTCAGCCTCCCGGGTGGGCCGCTCGAGCCAGCCGGCGCCCAGGTGCCCCATCACGAAGGAGATCTCCCGGCCCTGGTAGACCTTGCCGATGCCGTCGGGGCTCGCCTCGATGAGGGTGTAGACGTCGGTGGCTGTCGGCGGCGATGGCGCAGCGCCGGGGCTCTCCCTGGCGCAGGCTGGCAGGGTCAGGCTGAGGGCCAGCAGCAGGCCGGTCAGGAACAGGTGGGAAGGCGTGGTGCGGTGCACAGGGAGTCCTCTTGTCAGTGCTCAGGTAGTGGTCGGGAATTCGCTGCGGTCCCCACCCCCAGATGCGGCAAACTGGCCACATAGCCTAAATTCGGGCTACTTTGCTCCACCTGTTGCCCTAGTATTCATGGTCCGGCCTGTAAGGTTTCTACCGTCCGGCCGCTCCAATAAGCGAGTCCCAACCACAACAATCAATCCACCACCAAGGAGATCACGCCTGATGAAGACCAAGACGATCCTGATGTCCACGGCCATTGGCGCTCTGCTGGCTTTCGGCACCGTCACTGCCCAGGCCGCCGACGACAACAGCAACAAGGAAAAGTGTTTCGGCGTGGCTGCCGCCGGCGAGAACAGCTGCGCCGCGAACGGCCATTCCTGCCAGGGCCAGGCCAAGACTGACAAGGACCCGACCGAGTGGAAGTATGTCGCCAAGGGCGAGTGCGCCACGATGGGCGGTACCACGACTGCCGGGAAGCCGGCTGCCTAAGTGACTCCGGCATCGGCAACGATGCCTCCGACGGCCTCCCGGCCGGTTCCGGCGCAAGCCGGAATCGGCCTGCGGAGCCCGCATCACGCTGAGTTCCTGGCCCGCAGGCCCAACGTTCCCTGGGTCGAGGTTCACAGCGAAAATTTCTTTGCCGACGGCGGGCGCCAGCTGCAGGTGCTGGACGCCGTCCGGCGCGACTACGGCGTCAGCCTGCACGGTGTGGGATTGTCGCTCGGTGGCAGCGATCCCCTGGATCCCGACCATCTGCGCCGCCTGCGGCGGCTCGTCCAGCGGGTTGACCCCGCCCTGGTCTCCGAACACGTCTGCTGGAGCTCGGCGGATGGCGTCTTTCTGAACGATCTGCTGCCGTTGCCCTGCACGCAGGCAGCGCTGCAACACCTGGCCGGGCGGGTCTCGGCCGTGCAGGATTTCCTGGGCCGGCAGATCCTGGTGGAGAACGTCTCGAGCTACCTGGAGTTCGACGGTGCCGAGATGGCCGAGTGGGATTTTCTTGTCCAGCTGGCTCGCCGGGCCGGCTGCGGCATCCTCCTCGACGTCAACAACATCTACGTCAGTGCCGAGAACCACGGTTTCCATGCGCACAACTACCTGCGCGGGATACCGCCGGAGCTGGTGGGCGAGGTGCACCTGGCGGGCCACACGGCCGTCGACGGCATCCTGATCGACACGCACAGCGCGCCCGTGACCGACGCGGTGTGGACGCTGTATCGGGAGGCACTTCGGCTTCTCGGCCCGGTGCCGACCCTGATCGAGTGGGACGCGGACCTGCCGAGCCTGGATCGTCTCGTGGCCGAGGCCACTACGGCCGACCTGCAGGCGGGTGTCGCCTGGCGCAGTGCCGAGGGCGCCCATGCCCGCGTCGCCTGAGGCAGCTGGTGATGTCTCGCTGAAGGATCTGCAGCGGCAGTTCGTGCGCG
>CAYMKJ010000017.1:0-1983 GCA_964391025.1 uncultured Chromatiaceae bacterium | reverse complement strand
GTTGTACTCCAGCGTCACGCCGTCCGGCCATACCAGGCGGTAGAACGGCTCCACCGGCAGCAGTTCGATGTAGTCGCCCGTCGCCCGGCCACTCAGCGCGAACAGCTCGTCAATGGCATTCGGCGCCGTGATGACCGTCGGTCCCGCGTCGAAGGTGAAGCCATCCTGCTCGTACACATAGGCGCGGCCACCGGGCCGCTCCCGCTTTTCCAGCAACACGGTCTGAATGCCGGCCGACTGCAGCCTGATGGCCAGCGCCAGGCCGCCGAATCCCGCACCGATGACCGCCACTGACTTGCTCATGAGCGGCTGCTCGATGGCAGCAGGTAGCGCAGGGCCCGGTGAATGGGAATGGGCGGCGTGCCCGTCAGCACGCGTCGGGCGTCACCAGCGCTCAGCCGACCCGCGTAGAAGTGGTCAATGACAGACTCGGGCAGCCGGTAGAAGTGCTGCAGGATCCGGTAGCGATCCGCCGGGGGTGTCGCCAGAAACAGCATACGGTTCAGGAAACGGAACAGTCGTTGCTCGCCCCACCGGCGCAGCACCCGTCCGCGGATCCAGGGCGCCAGGCTTGCGCTGTGGAGCCGGTCCTGACCCGGCAGGTCCTGAGCCAGCGTGGCCGCCTCGGGCAGCGAGTAGCCGGTCGTGTGGTGAAACAACCCGGCGCGCAGACCTGACCGGGGCACTGCATCGGCGGCGGGCCAGAACGCCGCCAGATCGCAATCGAGCACGATCGGTAGTACGCCGGTCTCCTCCCGGAGCAGCACCTGCACCTCCCAGCCCCGGTCCGCTGCGTAGCGCGCGATGCTCTGGCGCAGAGTGGTGGTGTCGAGGTCCCAGGTGTCGCTGTAATAAGTGTCCTCGATCAGCAGGTCAGTGGCGGTGAACGGCAGCAGGTAGACGAACCGGTAGCCCTGCTCCTGGGAGACCGTGGCATCCATCAGCAGCGGGCCGGTGAGGCCGTGAGGAGCCGCCAGGCGCACGAGCTGGCCAAGGAATTTCTGGAAGCGCAGCGTCAGGCCGGCCTGTGTTGACGAAGTAGACGACGGGTGGGGACCACGGCCGTCCACGACGAGAGCCGCGCTCAGCATCTCGCCACCGGCCAGGGTGACGCGATCGGCACGCACGTCGAGTACGGGGCTGTGAAAGCGCACGCTGGCCGCCAGCGTCGCCATGACCACCGCATGCAGCTTCTCAGCGGTCAGGGAGTGGTAACCCCCCTGCAGCCGCCGCTCCCGACCGGGAAAGCGCACGTCGTAGTGGGACCAGGAGTAGCTCGCGAGGGGCTGTAGCCAGGCCAGTATTGCCGCGCTCACGTCGGTGCTGTGGAAGGACCAGGTGTGATTGCCACCGAGGGTCCCGGCACTTTCGAGCAGGGTCAACTGGATGTCGGGGCGAACCGCCTTCAGTCGGAGCGCGATCAGGCAGTTGGCGAGACCACCGCCGACGAGCACGACAGAAGCGCTCATGGGGGGGGCACCTGTCCGGGAATGGCGCCGGAAATGGTCCTGGCCACTTGTCCGGCCAATTCTGCCGTCCACCGCCCCCGGAATCGGGCGGTCAGCCGGCCCCCGGCATCGAAGAACAGCAGATTAGGCAACGTCGTGTCCAGGCTGAAGGCGGTGGCCCACTGGCGGCCAGGATCCATCAGCACGGCGACGCCCGGTGGCACTCGCTTGCGCAGGGTGGCGGCCGTCCGCTCCAGATCCACGGGCGCGTCGGCGGGCAAGTCCGCGACGTTCAGAAAGCGGATGCCGGGCACCCGTTCACGCAGATCCCGCTCCCAGGGCTCGATCATCGCGAGTCGCCGCACGCTGACAACCACGACAAGCACCGGCGCGCCGCGCTGGCTCGCGAGGGAGTCGGTATGACCGAACTGGTCCCGCAACTCCAGAGTACCCAAGGTGCTGAGATCCGGCGCCTGGGCCCGGGCGGCAGTCAGAACCGACAGGACCGCGATGATCCATGACAAGTGGAAGCGGG
>CAYMKJ010000016.1:0-21269 GCA_964391025.1 uncultured Chromatiaceae bacterium | reverse complement strand
TCTTGGCCACTGCCATTGGTGAGGAGAGTTTCGTCGACGTCAACGGCAACGGTATTTTCGATAACGTCGACACGTGGACCGACTTGCCCGAGGCTTTCCGCGACGACAACGAGAATGAGACGTGGGATTCGGGCGAAGTCTTCCTAGACTTCGATAGTAGTGGGGATTACTCGTCAGCAGACGGAAAGTTCAATGGCCTCCTCTGCCTGGGTCCCGGGAGTCCGGCCCCCGCGGGATGCAGTACGGATGAGAAACTGACGGTGAGCGCCAGCAACCTGATCATCATGTCCGGCAGCACGCCAATCATCTCGGACAATCGGGGCGGCCTGATATCCGGAACCGATAGATCAATAACGTTCACCATTGGCGACGTAAACGATCAGCCAATGCCAGCTGGCACCACAATCACGGTCCAGGCCTCCAGCGGCCTTACGGTTGGCAATCCAAAGTCGTACACGGTGCCATGCACAGCGTTTGATGGGCCGGGCCAATACAGCTTCAGTGTCACCGGCACGGTCGCTGGCCAGTTGACTCTGACCGTCGAGGTACCCAGCGGACTGCAGACTGTCTACTTCGTGGCTGTAGCTCTCTAGTCGACTCAGTCTGAGCAGGCCCGTTCGCCTAGACTGCGAACGGGCCTTTTCATTTTCAGGCGCATGACGTCAGGTACCAGCATATTTCTCATCGGCCCCATGGGCTCTGGCAAGTCGGCCGTTGGCCGGCGGCTGGCCCGGGAGCTGGGGCGCGCATTCATCGATAGTGATGACGTGATCGAGGAGCGCAGCGGCGTGGACATCCCGTTCATTTTCGAGCGGGAGGGCGAAGAGGGGTTCCGCCAGCGGGAGCGCAAGGTGATCGATGAGCTGACCCGGCTGCCGGGCATCGTGCTGGCCACTGGCGGAGGCGCGGCCCAGCACCCGGAGAACCGGGCACACCTGCAAAGCCGTGGCTTCGTTGTATACCTGCACGCGACGGTGGACCAGCAGCTGAAGCGCACGCGGCAAGGCCGGGAGCGGCCGATGCTGAAGACGGGTAACCCCAAGGAAATCCTGGCGCACCTGATGGCCAGCCGCGATCCCCAGTTTCGCGAGATCGCCCACCTGGTCATCGACACCGATGGCCGCAGGGTGCCGGCGGTCGTCCGGGAGATTCGACGTAACATGGGCGAATGTTGATCACCCTGGCAGTCGAACTTGGGGCCCGCAGCTACCCGATCCTGATCGGCAACGGGCTGCTGTCCCAGAGTGGCGTTCTGGACCCGTACCTGCGCCACCGGGACGTGATGGTCGTGACGAACGAGACCGTGGCCCCGATTTACCTGGACCCCGTGAAGATGTTGCTCGCCGGCTCGCGGATCTCGACGGTGATCCTGCCTGACGGAGAGCAGCACAAGACCATGGCCACGGCGAACCTCGTGCTTGATGCGCTCGTGGATGCCCGCTACGGGCGTGACTGCGTCATCGTGGCGCTGGGTGGTGGTGTGGTGGGGGATATTGCGGGCTTTGCCGCGGCCATCTACCAGCGGGGCGTTGATTTCATCCAGGTGCCGACCACCCTGCTCGCCCAGGTGGATTCGGCCGTGGGCGGCAAGACGGGCGTCAATCATCCGGGCGGCAAGAACCTGCTGGGAGCCTTTCACCAACCCATCTGTGTGCTGGCCGACACGGACACGCTGCGCACCCTGCCAGACCGGGAACTCGCAGCCGGCCTCGCTGAGGTCGTGAAGTACGGCCTGATTGCCGACGCGGATTTTTTTGCCTGGCTTGAGGACCAGTCGGAAGACCTGCTGCGGCGGGATCCCGCCGCCCTCGGCCACGTCATTCGTCGCTCCTGCGAACTGAAAGCCGAAGTGGTGGGCGAGGACGAGCACGAACGCGGCCGTCGTGCCCTGCTGAACCTCGGGCACACCTTCGGGCACGCGATCGAACTCAAGGCCGGCTATGGCGAGTGGCTGCATGGCGAAGCGGTGGCGGCCGGCACGTGCATGGCCGCGGAGTTCTCGGCACGCCTCGGCACGCTGGACCCAACCGCCGTGGAACGCATTCTTCAGCTGTTTCATCGACTGCAGCTGCCCGTCAGCCCGCCACCTGCGCAGCCCGGGGAGTTCCTGGCCGCGATGGGCATGGACAAGAAAGTGATTGCCGGGCAGATCCGTCTCGTGTTGCTCGACCGGATCGGCTCTGCGCGAATCACGGGCGACTATGCCCCTCACGAGCTGGCGGATTACCTCCGGGAGCAGTTTGTTCGGTGAGGACCGCCGGGCCTGCCCCCCGTCTTGCAGTGTGGGCCTCCCGCGAAAGTCAGAGCCGGGGCCGGCGCTACCCGGATCCGGCCCATCCCTATCGGGGGGAGTATCAGCGGGACCGGGACCGCATCGTGCACTCCAGTGGCTTTCGCCGGCTGGTCTACAAGACGCAGGTTTTCGTCAATCACGAGGGCGATCTCTACCGGACCCGGCTCACGCACTCACTGGAGGTCGCACAGATCGGCCGCACAGTGGCCCGGTGTCTCAACCTGAACGGCGAACTGGTCGAGGCCGTTGCGCTGGCCCACGACCTGGGGCATACGCCTTTCGGCCATGCCGGCCAGGATGCGCTCCACGCCTGCATGAAGGCCTGGGGCGGCTTCGAGCACAACCTGCAGTCCCTTCGGGTGGTGGACGAACTGGAGCAGCGCTACATCGGCTTTCCCGGCCTGAACCTGTGCTTCGAGACCCGGGAGGGCATCCTCAAGCACTGCTCGAAGCGCAATGCCCGGCGGCTCGGCGAGCTGGGCCTTCGGTTCCTCCGTCGGGGTCAACCGAGCCTTGAGGCGCAGGTGGTGAACCTCGCCGACGAGATCGCCTACAACAATCACGACGTGGACGACGGCCTGCGCTCAGGCCTGCTGTCGGAGGCCGCACTCTGCAGGGTCCCCCTGTTCCGGCGGCACTATGAGCCAGTCATTCGCGCAGCGCCCGACGCCCCGCGCCGGGTCCTGATCCACGAGACCATTCGTGCCATGATCAACGAGGTCGTCACCGACCTGGTGGCGACCAGTCGCCGGAACATCGCGGCCCGCCGGCTGCGCTCCAGTGACGACGTGCGTGCACTGACCGGGCCGCTGATCACCCTGAGCCCGGCCACCCTCGCGGAGCACCTTTTGCTGAAGCGCTACCTGCGCCGGCACCTCTACCGTCACGAGCGGGTGATCGAGGTCACGTCCCGGGCCCAGGAAATGCTGAAGGCCGTGTTCCAGCGCTTCCTTGCCGACCTCAAGGCGATGCCCCCGGAGCACGCGGAGCGCGCCAGGGCCTGGGAAGCAGAATTGGGCGAGGCCGGCCGCGCCCGGGCGGTGGCCGACTACGTGGCGGGCATGACCGACCGTTACGCCTTTTCGGCCTATCGCCGCCTGGTCGATCCGCAAGCGCAGCTTCCGTAAACTAGGTGGCATGCCAACAACAACCAACGTCGCCGAGCGCCGCGATCGACTGATTTTCGCCCTCGATGTCCCCGACGCGACCGCGGCGCGCCGTGCGGCGGAGCAGCTGGGAGATGCCGTCACCTTCTACAAGCTCGGCCTGGAGCTGATGGCCGCGGGCGGCTACTTTGAGCTGGTGGACTGGCTGCTGGGTAAGAACAAGCGAGTCTTCGCAGACCTGAAACTGTTCGACGTGCCCGCCACCGTGAGTCGCGCAGTGGCGCTCCTCGCGAAGCGCGGCATTACGTTTGCCACTGTCCACGGCAACCAGGGGATCATGGAGGCCGCGGCGGCCGCCAAGGGCGACCTGAAAATCCTGGCCGTCACCGTGCTCACCAGTCTCGACCGGGGCGACCTCACAGACCTGGGCTTTCAGTGTGACGTGGAGGCCCTGGTACTGTCCCGGGCGCGCCGTGCCCTGGAAGCGGGTTGCGACGGCGTCGTGGCTTCCGGACTGGAGCTGCCGGCGATGCGGCGGGCCATCCACGGACGATTGCTGGTGGTGACGCCGGGCATCCGGCCGGTTGAGAACCGGCCGTCTGATGACCAGAAGCGTGTGGTGACGGTGGAGCAGGCCTTCGGGGACGGCGCCGACTACATCGTGGTGGGACGGCCGATCCGGGACGCGAAGGACCCGAGGGCCGCTGCCGAGGCGATTCAGGAGGCTATTGCCGGGCTGTTTCCGCGCTGAGATTCTTCCTCCGCATTTCCTTCTCCAGAGCTGGCCAGACGTTGTCCACCAGGATCTTCTGGGCTTTGGCCGTCGGGTGAATACCGTCCGCCTGGAAGAGATTGATATCCAGCGCAATGCCATCCAGAAAGAAGCCGACCAGCCCGGTCCGGTACTGACTGGCGAGTTCCGGGTACACAGCGGCGAAGGCCTTGGTATAGGGGCCGCCGTAGTTGGTTGGGATCTGCATCCCGGCCAGAATCACCTGCGCGCCGGCGGCCTGCGAGAGTTCGATCATCCGGGCCAGATTGCTGCGTATCACTGCGATCGGGGTCCCGCGCAGGCCGTCGTTGCCGCCGAGCTCGATGATCACGAGGTTGGGCTGGTGCAGCTTGAGGGCGCGGGGCAGGCGCTTCAAACCCCCCGTGGTGGTATCGCCCGTGATGCTGGCATTCACCACGGCATAGCCGTAACCTTCGGAGCGCAGCCGCTCGCCGAGCAGCGCAACCCAGGACTCCTCCTGGGCAATGCCGAATGCGGCACTGAGGCTGTCACCCACCACGAGCACGGTCTGGCCCCGGTCGGCCTCTGCCGATCGTGGCGATATAAAGACGGACGTGAGCAGCACCGCCGCCACGGTGACCAGTCTTGATGTGCGAAGGTTGAAGTGCATGGATGCTGTGCTGCGTGCCGCAGGCCTTACCAAGCAGGTTAGCAGTCCGGAAGGGACGCTGACCATACTCAACGATGTGAGCCTCGACATTGCCCGGGGCGAGTCCGTGGCGGTGGTTGGCCCGTCTGGTTCCGGAAAGACCACTCTCCTTGCCATTCTCGCCGGCCTCGACCGGCCAACGCGCGGCCAGGTGTGGCTTGGCGGTGAAGAACTGACAGCCATGGATGAAGACGGGCGGGCCCTGCTGCGGGCGCGTCGTGTGGGGTTCGTCTTCCAGTCCTTTCATCTCGTGCAATCACTCACCGCGCTCGAGAATGTGATGTTGCCTCTCGAACTGGCCGGCGAAGCCCGTGCGGCTGCGGTGGCCCGGGAGACGCTGGCCAATGTCGGGCTCGATGCCCGGCTGGGGCACTACCCCAAGCAGCTGTCCGGCGGCGAACAGCAGCGGGTTGCCATTGCCCGCGCTTTCGTCATGCGGCCGGAGGTGCTGTTTGCCGACGAACCCACCGGCAACCTGGACAGCGCAACCGGGGAGCGCATCGGCCGTCTCCTCTTCGATCTCAATGCCGAGTCCCGGACCACGCTGGTGCTGGTGACCCACGAGCGGGACCTGGCCGGGCGTTGCGATCGCACGATCCAGATTGAAGGTGGCAAGGTCGTGGCGTGAGAGTCCTCTCATGAAGATCATTCGCTTTGCACTGCGAGCCTTTCGCCGGGACCTGCGGGCCGGCGAGCTGTCCATCCTGCTTATGGCCATCATCGTAGCGGTAACTGCGATGACGGCCGTGGGCTTCTTTACCGACCGCGTCGGCGGCGCCATGAAGGATCAGGCCAGCCAGGTGCTGGCGGCCGATCTCGTGCTCCGCTCCGCCGGGCCGATCAGTCCGGACTACCTGCGGGACGCTGAGGCGCTTGGTCTCGAGAGTGCCGAGACCCTGGTGTTTCCCACGGTGGTGCTGTCGGGAGAGCAAACCACCCTGGCGGCCATCGACGCCGTGAGCGCCACCTATCCCCTGCGCGGCCAGCTCACCGTGGCCGACACGCTGTTCGGCAACGGCCGTCCCGCTAACGACGTGCCCGGGCGGGGCGAGGCCTGGGCCGAACCCGGGCTGCTTGGGCGGCTCGGCCTCGAGGTTGGCGCCAGCGTGACGGTGGGCGAGCGCGAGCTGCAGATCACCCGGGTGCTGCAGTACAAGCCGGACCAGAACATTGGCTTCGTCAACCTCGCGCCCGGCCTGATGGTGAACCTGGACGATGTACCCAGCTTCGGCGTGGTCAAGCCGGGCAGTCGCGTGACTTACAACCAGATGTACGCCGGCAGCGATGCACTGATCACCCGGTTCCGGGGGCAGCTGGAGCCGCGCCTGCGACCAGACGAGAGCCTTCGGGGCCGCGAGGATGCGGGCGAGCAGATCAACTCGGCAATCGACCGGGCGCAGCGCTTTCTGACGCTGGCCTCCCTGGTGACGGTCATCCTCGCCGCAGTGGCGGCCGCCATGGCCGCCCGCCGCTATGCCCTTCGGCACCTGGACACCACGGCACTGCTGAAGACGCTGGGCGCCACCCAGTCCTTCGTCATCGCGGTGACAGTCACGGAGCTCCTGTTCGTCATCGGGCTGACGGCCCTGGTGGGCGTCGCCCTGGGCTACGGCGCCCAGTACGGACTGGCCGTGATCGCTGCGGAGTTCGTCGGTTTCGTGCTGCCGCCAGCATCGGGCCAGCCCTTCCTGCTCGGTGTTCTGACCGCCGCGACCGTCGTGATTGGCTTCGCGTTGCCCCACCTGATCAGCGTCGGCACCACGCCGCCCCTGCGCGTACTCCGCAAAGATCTGCCGCCGCCGCGACTCAGTGCGGCGGTCACCTACGGCGTCGCCCTGGCGGCCATCGGCGCCCTGGTGCTCGTGATCGTGCGGGACCCGCTGCTGCTCGGCCTGATCTCGGGTGGAGTGCTGGGCACGGCCATCGTGTCCTTCGGCCTCGGCTGGCTGCTGGTAAGGGTCCTCAGACGGTTCCGCGGCGCCGCGGGCATCGCCTGGCGCTACGGCCTCGCCAACATCGCCCGTCGCGGCGGCGAGAGTGTCGTGCAGATCGTGGCATTCGGCCTGAGCCTGATGGTGTTGCTCCTGCTCGGCGTCGTGCGCAACGATATCCTGAAGACATGGGAACGGACGGTCCCATCCGCCGCGCCCAACCAGTTCATGATCAACATAGAGCCGGACCAGTTGGCCGGCATCAAGGCATTCTTCATGGCGGAAGTGGGGCAGGAGCCGGTCTCCCTGCCGCTGATCCGGGGCCGCCTGACCGCGGTTAACCGCACACCGATCAAGGAATTCAAGGTCACCAACGCCCGGGGTGCCGCCTTCCTGAACCGGGAAGCGAACCTCACCTGGACCGATACGCTGCCCGCCAGCAACGTGGTGACCTCCGGCAAGTGGTGGGGCACCGGCTTCGACGGTCCCCTGCAGCTTTCGCTGGACGCGGAACTCGCTGAGAACCTGGGCGTTAAAGTGGGCGACAGCCTTACCTTCAACGTCGCCGGCGAGGACATCCGCGCGCCTGTCACCAGCCTGCGGGTGATCGAGTGGGACTCATTCCAGCCCAACTTCTATGTGGTGTTGTCGCCCGGCGTGGCGGCGGATCTGCCCCAGACCTACCTGGCCAGCGCATACGTGCCTCGCGACCGCGTGGAAATGCTGAGCCGGCTGGTGCGGCAGTTCCCGGGCGTCACCGTCCTCGATCTGGAAGTGATCCTGTCCCAGGTGAGGTCGGTCATCGACAAGGCGTCGATGGCCGTACAGTACGTCTTCCTGTTTACCCTGCTCGCGGGCGTTGTGGTGCTGCTTGCGGCCATTCAGCTCACCCGCGACGAGCGTCGTTTTGAAAGCGCCATTCTGCACACGCTCGGCGCTTCCCGGCGCAAGATTCTGCAGGGGGTGGCCGTCGAGTTCGTGACGCTGGGCAGCCTGGCCGGGGTGCTGGCCGCCATCGGTGCCACGCTGCTCGGCTGGGGCCTCGCCACCTACGCCTTCAAGCTTGAGTACACCGTGAGCGTGCTCCTGTGGCCGCTGGGGCTGGCCTCCGGCGCCCTGATCGTGGGCATCACTGGCACCCTGGCTACCCGGAGTGCAGTGAATGAACCACCTGTCGCCGTCCTGCGCGACCAGTGAGCACCAAACCAAAGCTCATGTCCTGCGGCGCGGTGATCTTGCGGGACACGCCGGCTGGCCTCCGTGTGCTCATGCTCCGGGTCTTCCGGCACTGGGACTTCCCGAAGGGACTGATGGAAGCGGGCGAAACGCCCCGGCAAACGGCGCTTCGGGAGGTGCAGGAGGAGTCCAGCATTGCCGAGCTGGAGTTTCCCTGGGGCGACATCCACATCGATACGGGCCCCTACAGCCGCGGGAAGATCGCCCGCTACTACCTGGCGCGTACCACCCAGGAAAGGGTGGAGCTGCTGCCGAGCCCGGATACCGGGCGTCCCGAGCACAGTGAGTACCGCTGGCTCAGCTTTGCGCAGGCTCGTCGACTGGCGGCGCCACGGGTCGCCGCCGTCATCGACTGGGCCGAGGCTAACGGTGCAGGAGCGCCTGTAGGAGCGCCTTCAGGCGCGATCAATAGAGGTCGCGCCTGAAGGCGCTCCTACAAGCGCGGTGGCACGCCGCCTCAGCCGCGCGAAGTGCGCACAGGTCACGATGAAGCCGAGGGTGATGCAGATCTCGCCCAGGTTCGAAATCGGCAGCGCGTAGGTGCCGCTGCCAAAGGCCCCCGCCGCGACAAACATCAGGCCCGAGCCCACTGCCAGCCAGGCCCAGCCGCGCTGGATCCAGAGTGCGATGCCCACCGCCAGCACAATTGCGTTGGTGATGATGGCCACCACCGGGGCGTGGCCGCCGCTGGATACAACCTGATCGGTGGGGCTGCAGAGCTGCGCCTCCTTCACGGACGTCGTGTAGCGCACAGTGTCGTCGAGGCAGGCGATGTGCAGGTCCATCGTGAAAATCTTGGGGATGTCGTAGGCGCTCAGGGCCACGGCAACCACGCAGAAGGCACCCATCACGAGCTTGCCCTGTGCCCACTGAAGGCCGGCCAGGCGGGCCACGGAACCCGCAGCAATCACCAGCAGGGACAACAATGACCAGTGCCAGGCAAAGGCCGGCACGGACAGGTTGTAGAGCAGGTCACCCTCGCCAATGAAGCGGCCGATGCCGATGCGAAAGTTGTCGTAGAAAAGCAGCGTGGCGCCGACGAGGGCGATCAGCAGTGCGACAGGCCTGCCGGTTTCGGCCCAGAGCTTCCAGCCCCAGAGCCAGATGCCAATATGAATCGCGGCGAAGGTGAGAAAGATGAACGACAGCATGCACCTGTCCTTGTAGGAGCGGCTTCAGCCGCGACACATCGCGCGGATCCTACACGGATCGCGCCAAAAGTCGCTCCTACGCCACACGGTTGCGGCGGCCGCCGGCCAGAAAGTCCTGGACGTTGGCAATGACTTGGTTGAGAGCCCGCTGCCTGGATTCCCGGGCGGCCCAGGCGATGTGGGGCGTAACGATAAGGTTTGGCAGCCGGGCAGCCAGAAGGGGATGGCCCGCCACCGGGGGTTCCTCCGGAAGCACGTCGATTCCGGCGCCGCCCAGATGGCCGCTGTGCAGGGCGTCGAGCAGGGCTGCGCAGTCCACCAGGTCGCCCCGGGCGGTGTTGATCAGCACGGCACCAGGCCGCATCCGGGCAAGAGATTCCTGGTTGATCAGTTGCCGGGTGGCGGGCGTCAGGGGGCAGTGCAGGGACACCACGTCGGCCGCAGCGAGCAGTTCGGGGAGTGCCAGGCGCTCCACGACCGGAGGTTCGCGAGCTGCCGGGGTGACGCTGGAGGGCCGCAGGCTGCGGGCAGCGAGCACCCGCATGCCGAAGGCTGCGCCGACCACGCCGACAGCCCGTCCCAGCTGGCCGTACCCGACGATGCCGAGGGCCCTCCCCGCCAGTTCCCGGCTGGGAAAGTCGAGCAGACAGAAGTGCGGGCTTTGCTCCCACGCGCCACGATGGAGTAGCTGGCGGTACTCATCGAGGCGCAGGGTCAAGGCCAGCAGCAGGCCGAACACATGCTGAACCACCGAGGGCGTGGCGTAGTCGCGGATGTTGCAGACCGCTATGCCCAGCTCCCGGGCCGCGACCAGGTCCACGTTGTCGGTTCCCGTTGCGGCCAGGACGACCAGCCGCAGCGTCGGCACCGCCGCGAGGCGTGCCCGGTCGAGACGGACCTTGTTGACCAGCAGGATCTCGCAGCTCGCCATCCGGGCGTCGATCTGGTGGTCCGCGCTCGAGCCATGGAGCTCGATGCCTGGGAGCGTGGCTTTGAGGGCCGACGTGTCGATGTCGGACGGGCCGAGGGCGTCGAAGTCGAGGAACGCTGCCTTCACACCCGGTTCCTCAACTCCCGGGTCGTCAACCGGAGTCCTGCAGGCCGCGGGCGATTCCGTTGACGCTCGCGATCAGGGCTGTGAAGAGGGCCTCGTCGCCCGTTTCCCGCCAGCGGCGCAGCAGGTCCACCTGCAGGATGCTCATGGGATCCACATAGGGATTCCGCAGGCGAATAGACCGCCGAAGCGTGTTGTCCCGTTCGAGGAGCACCAGCTGCTGCTTCACCCGCAGGACAGCGGCGGTGGTGCGTTCAAATTCGTCGCGTATTCGCCCGAAGAACCGTTCATGCAGTTCACCGCCGAGCGCCGAATAGCGGGCGGCGACTGCCAGGTCGCTCTTGGCCAGGGCGGTTTCCACGTCCGCCACCAGCGTCCGGAAGAAGTACCAGCCGGCGTGCATCGCCTGCAGCGTTTCCTCGCCGAACTCCTCAAGCGCGCGCGTCAGACCGGTGCCGAAGCCGAACCAGCCGGGCAGGATATTCCGGCTCTGGGTCCAGGCGAACACCCAGGGTGCCGTGCCCGCGGCCGCGAGCAGTCCGTCGGTAAGACCAGCCTCAAGCCCGGTGCCCCGGCGCATCCGCTCTATCACGTCGGCCGGAGTCGCCAGCCGGTAATAGTCAGAGAAGCCCGGCGACTCGAGGACCAGCGCCTGGTAGTGGGAGCGCGATGCGGCGGCCAGGACCTGCAGCGCGCCTTCCCAATTGACGTGTCCGTCCGCCGCCGGAGGGCCGGCGGGACGCACCAGACCGCGTACACCGGCTGCGAGGGCCTGATCGAAGGTGCGGAGCGCAATGGCGCGCACCCCGTACTTGTTGGCGACCAGTTCGCCCTGCTCGATCACCCGCACGCCGCCCTCCAGGGTGCCCGCAGGCGCACAGCGAATGTCCACGTGGGCTTTGCCGCCGCCGGCGCCGATGGCCCCCCCGCGGCCATGAAACAGTGTCAGCTGAACACCGTCGGTGCGGGCCGCAGCGAGCAGCTCCCGCTGGGCCATGAGCAGTGCCCAACGCGCGGAGGCGAGATCGCTTTCGACGTTACTGTCGGCAATGCCGGGCACAGCGGTTTGTTGCTGGCGACGGGCATTGAGGTGCTCCCGGTACATCGGTTCTGCGTAGAGCTGGCGCATCAGGGCAGCGGCCCCGGCCAGGCCGTGAATCGTCTCGAAGGCCGGTGCGATGTCGAGAGGGACCGTGCCAGTGCGCTTGCGCAGTTCGCCCCACTGGGCGAGCAACAGTATCGACAGCACGTCGTCGACGCCGTCGGCCATGCTGATGATGTAGGGCCCGATCGAGCGCTTGCCGTATCGGCGCCTGCAGAACGCGATAGCCTGGAAGATGCCGACGGCGCGCTTGGCTTCGTTGTCCAGCTCGCTGGCGGGCGACTCATTCTCCGCCAGCGCGCGGCGCAGCCGCTCGAGCCGGTAGGTGGCCGGCTGCTCCAGCCACTCTGGCTCGTTCAGGCTGCGGCCGATCACCCGGCGATTCACCAGCGCTTCCTGCCGGACGTCTAGCGTCATGAAATGAAAGCCGAAGGTTTCCACCCGACGCAGCAGCCGACGCACGGCAAATAGCCCTGCGTGCTGGCCGCGGTTCCCTTCAAGGCTGTCTGCGATGAGCCGCAGGTCCGCCGCGAATTCCTCGGCGGAATCGAAGGGGTAGAGGCCTTCAGTAGCGGTGGACTGAAGCCGCGCCATGACGAGTCGCATGAACACCCGGTAGCGCATTGCCCGATGCCGCAAGGGGGTGATCCCGAGTGCGTTGGGGAAGTGCCCCGAGTACAGACGCAGACGCTCCTCGAGCGCTGCGGAGACGCCGACGCGGGTAGTGCTCTGGCTCATTTTCTCGGCCAGTTCCCGGCATTCCCGATGGTAGAGTTCCAGCACCAGCGAGCGCTGCCTCGCCAGTGTGTCGCGGATGCTCCGCGCCGTGATTTCGCTCCGGCCCACCATGTCGCCACCAATCCAGGACGCCATTCGAACCACTACCGGCAGCTCGGTGGAACGACCGGCTTCACCCCACACGGCTTCGAGCGCGGCCTCGATCGTCTCGTAGACCACCGGGATGACGCGGTAGATGCAGTCCGTAAGGAAGAACAACACATGCTCGTGCTCGGCAGCGACAGTGCGTGCCTCGGTGGGGTGCTCCTCGGTCTGCCAGATCGCCGTGATGTCGTCGCGGATGTTGGCCAGGTCTGCGGACAGTTCGCGGGGCGACAGTGCGGCGTTTTGCATGTCGATCAGCCGGCTGACGATGTCTTTCTGCCGGCGCAGGATGGTCCGCCGGGTGGGCTCCGTGGGATGCGCCGTCAGCACGTGCTCGACGTGCAGGGTGGCAAGGGCGTTGCGCACTTCGTCCAGGGTGACGCCCGCTTCCTGCAATTCAAACAATGTGTCCTCGAGGCCGCCGGGCTGGCGGTGCTTGCCCTCCCGCAGGTAGTCGCGGCGGCGTCGGATGCGGTGCACGGTCTCGGCCAGGTTCACCGCCAGGAAATAGGTGGAGAAGCCGCGGATGAGATCCTGGGATTCGGCCGGCGACAGCGCGGCCACCAGGGCTTCCAGCCGCTGGACGCCAGCGGGATCCCCTTCGCGGGCGTCGATGGCGGCCCGCCGGGCCTGCTCCACCCGGGCCAGGAGAACCGCGCCGCCCTGTTCTTCCAGGAGCTGTCCCACGATGACGCCCAGGTCGTGCACGTCCTTGCGCAGGCCGGCGTCCTTGGCGGAGAACTGGATGTCGCCGCGCTTTTCGGGGGGGGGTGAAGGAGGGGGCATGGAATATCTTAGCCTCAAGCCGTCCTGGTGGATCGCCGTAGAAGCGGCTACGCCTCTCGGGCCCAGGGGTTGACTACGGTCAGACCGGGAAAGCGAAAGTCTGAGACGTTTCGGGTTACGAGCCGAAGGCCGTGATGCAGCGCTGTTGCTGCGAGCAAGCTGTCGATGGCGGGCAGTGGCCGACGGGTCTCGGCGGCGAGCCTCCCCCACCGATCCGCAATCTCCGCGCTGATCGGGAGCAAACGGTCGCCGAACCAGGCGGCCACGTCCCTGTCCAGCCACAGCCGCAGTTGTTCCTTGCGTTCCCCGTCGGTCAGTCGCTCCACGCCATTGCGGAGTTCACCCGAGGTCAGAACGCTGAGATGGATTGATTGATAGGGCGCCTGGTCGAGCCACTTCAGCACGGAAACTGCTGGTTTGCGCTTGGCCAGCTCCGAAACGACGTTGGTATCCAGCAGGTAGGTCAAAGCCTGACACGGCGGGTTGCGGACGGCGGGCGTCGCAGGTCAAGGTCGACGCCGACCAGGGGAGACTGGCGCATGAACTCAACGAAGCTCAGTTTAGGGCCGACCAGGCGCTGGTAGTCCTCGGCCGACAGCAATACCGCGGCGGGTTTGCCGTGCACGGTGATTTCCTGCGGCCCGTCCGACTGTGCGGATTTCACCAAGTGGCTGAACCGAGCCTTGGCATCCTGAAGCTGCCAGCGAGACATACGGTAGTCCTCCCGATCCAGGCCATTCTAACTAGACTGGTCAGATTATGGTTCCCCTGCGTCCAACGGGTCAACGTCCATTTCTGTTATCTGTGACCAGTTTCGAGCTTGACGCCGCCCGAAGCCCCCGTGGATACTCCATTCATGTTGAAGAACTCTCATACCCCCGGCTGGTGGTGGCGATCCACAGCTCTCTCCGCAAGGAGGGGCTTGGCTTAGCCCGTCCTCTCAACTTTCGAGCACGAGCAGCCCAGGACCCATCCTCGCGGAAGCGACGATGGGTTTTCTGTTTTGCGAAGTCTGAATATGCAACCACCCTTTGATATTGCCGCCGATCTGGACACCCCGGTCTCCACCTACCTGAAGCTGGCACCGCTGAAGCCCCGGTACCTGCTGGAGAGCGTCGAGGGCGGTGCCCATCTGGCCCGCTACTCGTTTCTCGGTTTCGGCGAGGCCCTGGAGTTCCGGCTGGACAGTACGGGCATGCTGGCGGCCGGCGAACGGTGCGCCCGCCCGGCCGGTCGGGACGAGCTGCTGGCGGCACTGCGGGCAACCCTGGCCAGGGCACCGCGCCTGGCGCCGGTAATCCCGGATCTGCCGTTTGCCGGCGGACTGGTCGGAGTTGCGGGTTATGACCTGGTCCGGTACTTCGAACGGCTGCCCAACGCACCGACGAATGCCAGCAACCCGGTTGCACCCGAGGCTGCCTACCTCGCCGCCGAGTCCCTGCTGGTTTTCGACCACCTGACCCGCCGGATCGCGCTGTTGCACGCGGGCCCCGAGGCCGAGCGCCTGCAATTGCGTAGCGCGGTGATTGAATTGTTGCGTGGGGCCTTGCCGCCCGCACCCCCCAGGGGCGGTCATACGGCTGCGGTCCAGAGCCTCAGCGCCGACGAGTTCAAGCGGGCCGTCGCCGCCAGCAAGGCCTGCATCGCCAGGGGCGACGTCTACCAGCTCGTGCTGTCCGTGCAGTTCACCGGCCAGCACACGCTCTCGCCCTTCGAGACCTACCGGGCCCTGCGCCTGCTCAATCCCTCGCCCTACATGTTCTTCGTCGATCTCGGCGACATCCAGGTGGCCGGGTCGTCGCCCGAGGCGCTCGTGAAGCTGCGGCGGGGGCACGCCTCGCTCCGGCCGATCGCCGGCACGCGGCCCCGGGGCACCACGCCGGAGCTGGATGCCGGCCACGAGCAGTCACTGCTCGCCGACGAAAAGGAAAACGCGGAGCACGTGATGCTGGTGGATCTCGCCCGCAACGATCTGGGCCGTGTGGCCTCCGCTGGTTCCGTCTACGTGGATCCCTATCGCTGCATCGAGCGCTACAGCCACGTCATGCACATCGTCAGCGGCGTCCAGGGTGAGCTCGCCGCTGGCAAGGACGCGTTCGACCTGTTTGCCGCCGCCTTTCCCGCCGGGACCCTCGTGGGCGCGCCAAAGGTGCGGGCCATGGAACTGATCGACGAGCTGGAGCCAATCCGGCGCGGCCTTTATGCCGGCACCGTGGGCTACTTCGGCAGCAACGGCGACATGGACCAGGCCATCGCGATCCGTACTCTCATCTTCCGGGGCAACACCTACCACTACCAGGCCGGCGCCGGCATCGTCGCCGACAGCGTGCCCGAGACTGAGTACCAGGAGGTCCTGGCCAAGAGCGCCATCCTGCGCAACGCGCTCGCCATCGCGGAGGAAGGACTATGAGCCCAGTTCGGCCGCAGCTCCTGCTCATCGACAACTACGATTCCTTCACCTACAACCTGGTGCAGGCGTTTCTCGTGCTCGGCGCCGACGTGCAGGTGTACCGCAACGACAAACTGACCGTGGAGCAGGCGCTCGCGCTGGACCCGACCCACCTGTGCATCTCGCCCGGCCCGGGCAGGCCGGACGATGCCGGGGTGTCCCTGCAGATGCTGGCCGCTTTCGAACGCCGCATCCCGATCCTTGGTGTGTGTCTCGGCCACCAGTCCCTGGTGCAGCACTGCGGCGGCAGGATCGTCCCGGCCGACCGGCTGATGCACGGCAAGACCTCGATGATCGAGCACGACGGCCGTACGCTCTACGAGGGCCTGAGCCACCCCTTCCAGGCCGGCCGTTACCATTCCCTGGCCGCGGAGGCCGCCAGCCTGCCTCCGGTGCTAGAGATCACGGCCCGCAGCGAGCGGGGCGAGATCATGGGCGTCCGGCACCGGGAACTGCCGCTCGAAGGCGTGCAGTTCCACCCGGAAAGTGTGCTCACCCCCGAGGGCAACCGGCTCCTCGGGAACTTCCTCAACCTGTCGGCCCTCGTGCCGTCCAGGGTGGCCTGACCGCCATGTTTGCCATCAGCATCACGCTCGAACACCTGCTGGCCCGGATCGATCTGTCCGAGTCTGACGCGGGCGCGCTGCTGCGTTCGCTGACCGACGAGAACCTGTCGCCGGCGATGGCCGCCGCGTTGCTGGTGGCGCTGCGGGCCAAGGGCGAGACCGCAGCGGAAGTTCGTGGCTTCGCCACGGCCATGCGCGGCCTGGCGCGCCGCTTCGACCTGCCGCCCGGGCTTCCCGCGGCCGACATCGTGGGCACCGGCGGCGACGGTTCGGGCAGCCTCAACTTGTCCACAGGCGCCGCGCTGCTCGCGGCGGCCTGCGGCCTGCCGATCGTCAAGCACGGCAATCGGTCTGTCTCGTCGAAGTCGGGCAGTGCGGACGTGCTGGAGGCGCTGGGCATCACGCTGCCGGTCGACCCCGATGCCGCCCGGGTCCTGTTCGACGCGACAAACTTCACGTTTCTCTTCGCGCCGAACTTCCATCCCGCGATGAAGGCCGTCGCGCCGGTGCGCCGCGCGCTCGGCGTGCGTACGGTCTTCAACATCCTGGGCCCGCTGACCAATCCCGCCGCGCCGCCCTTCGCCCTGATCGGCGCGTTCGACGTGCCCACCGCCCGGCTGATGGCCGACACGCTGGCGGGCATGCCGATCCAGCGCTGCTTCGTCGTGCACGGCGAACCGGGCTGGGATGAGGCCACGCCGGTGGGGCCGTTCGTTATTTTCGACGTGCGGCCGGGATCCGTGCGCCGGCAGAGGCGCGACCCCGCCCACTACGGCATCCCCCGCTGCACGCCGGAGGATCTGGCTGGTGGGGACGCGGCGACGAACGCCCGCGCCATCGAGGCGGTGCTGACCGGTCGCGATCAGGGTCCGCACCGGGACGCGCTGATCCTCGGTGCCGGCCTCGCCCTGGATCTCACGGGCCGGGCCCGCGGCCTGCGCCGCGCGATCGAGCTGGCCCGGCGGACGCTGGAGACCGGAGGCGGCACCGCGCTGCTCGCCCGCCTGCGGGCACACCAGGCATGACCAGCCGGGCGCCCAGCTTCCTCGCCCGCATGGCGGCGAGCAGTCGTGTCCGGGCGGATGCGGCGCAAGCGCGCCGTCCGGCCGGACCGCTGGCGGAGCGTGTGCGCCGGCTCCCGCCGCCACCGGCGCTACGCCTCTCGCCCCAGGGCTTCGACCTGATCGCGGAAGTGAAGCGCCGCTCCCCGTCCGCCGGCAACCTGGCGGCCGGTGCCCTGAAGATGGCGGTCCAGGCCCGCAACTATGTGCGCGGTGGCGCGGCCGCGCTCTCCGTCCTCACGGAGCCCGCGGAATTTGCCGGCGACCTGGCGCACCTGAAAGAGGTGGCAGCCGCGGCCGCGCCCGTGCCCGCCATGCGCAAGGACTTTCTGATCTCGCCCTACCAGCTGCTCGAGGCCCGGGCCGCGGGCGCCGGCGGTGTGCTGCTGATTGCGGCCATGCTCGGTGACCGTGAGCTGCGGGAAATGCTGCGCGCCGCGCACCAACTGGGGCTGTTTGCCCTGGTCGAGGTCTTTGACCTCCCCGACCTGGAGCGGGCGGCGCCCGCCATCCGGACCGCGGGTCCGGCCATCCAGGACGGGCGCTGCCGCACGTTGCTGGGGGTGAACTGCCGGGACCTGCGCACGCTGCAGGTGGACTTTGGACGCTTCGCCGCACTGGCGCCGCACCTGCCCCGGAGCGTGCCCACCGTGGCCGAGAGTGGCGTCGAGTCCGTGGGTCAGGCCGCGCGGGTGGCGGGCCTCGGCTACGACGTGGCGCTCGTAGGCACCGCGCTCATGCGGGCGTCGGACCCGGGTCGCCTCGCGGCTGAATTACTCGCAGCGGGCCGGGCCTCGGCGTTCGAGTCGCGTCGCAAGTGATGTCGCGGGCATGAGAGTCTTCGTGAAGATCTGCGGGCTCTCGATGCCGCGCGCCGTGTCTGCCGCGGTCAACGCGGGCGCCGACGCCATCGGCTTCGTCTTTGCGCAGTCGCCCCGGCAGGTAACGCCGAAGCGGGCCAGACAGCTGTGCGCCGCTGTGTCACCGGTCATCATTCGGGTGGCCGTCATGCGCCACCCGGTGGCCGCGGAGTGGAGAGCCGTAGCCGATGAGTTCAATCCCGACTGGCTGCAGGCCGACGCGGCTGACTTTGCCGGGCTGGACGTGGCCGAGCCGATTAGCCGACTGCCCGTGTATCGCGACACGCGGTTGCTGGACGACACGGGTGTGGCCGCGGACGGCCCGGTGCTGTTCGAAGCGGCAGTGAGCGGCGAGGGTGCCCGGGCCAACTGGCAGCGGGCGGCAGCGCTCGCGTCTGGCCGGCAGCTGATCCTGGCCGGCGGGCTGACGCCGGACAACGTGGGCGAGGCTATTGCCACGGTTCGCCCCTGGGGCGTGGACGTCAGCAGTGGCGTGGAATCAAAGCGCGGCGTGAAGGATGCGGGGCGCATCGCGGCCTTCATGCAGGCGGTGCGGGAAGCGGAGCGGGTACATGCAGACTAGAGAACTCACAGCGGCAGAGCGTGCCGATCTCCTTCGACGACTCGTGGCCGGGGAACTGCCCGACGCCCGTGGGCGTTTTGGGCCCTTTGGTGGCCGTTACGCCCCGGAAACCCTGGTGCCCGCTCTGCAGCGTCTCGAAGAGGGCCTGCAGCGGTTTCTCCGCGACGCGGATTTTCAGGCCGAACTCGGCCGGGAGCTTAAGGACTGGGTGGGCCGGCCCACGGCCCTCAGCCCGGCACCGACGCTCAGCAGGCGCTGGGGTGTGACGGTCTGGCTCAAGCGGGAAGACCTGGCGCACACGGGCGCCCACAAGATCAACAACGCGCTGGGCCAGGCGCTGCTCGCAAAGCGCCTCGGGGCGAAGCGGATCATCGCGGAGACCGGTGCCGGCCAGCACGGAGTGGCCACAGCGGCGGCCTGCGCCCGGGTCGGCATCCCCTGCATCGTCTACATGGGGGCCGTGGACGTGCGGCGCCAGGCCCCCAACGTGGAACGCATGGTGCAGCTCGGCGCCGAGGTCGTGCCCGTGAAGAGCGGCGACCGGACGCTGCGGGCGGCCATCGACGAGGCCTTCCGGGACTGGGTGTCGGATCCGAATGGCAGCTACTACCTGCTGGGTTCCGCCGTGGGCCCACACCCCTATCCGCTACTGGTCCGCGAACTCCAGGCCGTGATCGGCCGGGAGGCCCGCGCCCAGTTCATCGAACGCACCGGCGGGCTGCCCGACGCGGTCTTCGCCTGCGTCGGCGGCGGCTCGAACGCCATCGGCCTGTTTCATCCGCTGGTGGGCGATGCCCCGGTCGAGCTCATCGGCGTGGAAGCCGGCGGCCGCAGCGCGAAGCTGGGCGATAACGCCGCGACACTGGCCACCGGTCGCCCCGGCGTCCTCCACGGCACGTACTCCATGCTGCTGCAGGATGCGGAAGGGCTGGTGCAGGAAACCCATTCGATTTCCGCGGGCCTCGACTATCCGGGCGTCGGCCCCGAGCACGCTCTGCTGAAAGCCATCGGCCGCGTGACCTACACCAGCGCCACCGACAACGAGGCGCTGGATGCCCTGCGGGAATGCTGCTCGGCCGAGGGCATCCTGCCCGCGATCGAGTCCGCCCACGCCTTTGCGGGCGCCCGGAAGTGGGCTGCGAACCATCCCGGCCGGAAGATCCTGATTGGCCTCTCTGGCCGGGGCGACAAGGACATGCCAACGCTGTCCCAGGTTTTCGGTGGTGCGAAGAAGATTCTTGAGGAGGCTGGTGAATGAAGCAGCCTCACGAAAAGATCACCGCAGCCATCCGCAGGACCACTGATGCCGGTGGTACGGCCCTCGTGCCCTACATCACCGCCGGTTATCCACAGAAGGACCGGTTCATCGCCACGCTGAAAGCCATCGCCCGGGAGGCCGACGTGGTGGAGGTGGGCGTGCCCTTCAGCGACCCGATGGCAGACGGCGTCACGATCCAGCGGGCCAGCCACACGGCGATTGCGGCGGGTGTGAACCTGCGCTGGATTCTCCGGGAGTTGACGGCTGCGGCGCCTTTCGATGCACCCATCGTCTTGATGAGCTACCTGAACCCGCTGTTGAATCTGGGCTACCGGGAGCTGGCCGCAGCATCCGTACCTGCCGGAGTGTGTGGCTTCATTGTTCCGGACCTGCCCATCGAGGAGAGCGCGGATCTCGCCGCAGCGCTGGACGCCGAGGGCCTCGCGCTGATCCAGTTGGTGACGCCCGCGACGCCGGCCGAGCGCCTGAAAAGACTGTGTGCCGCCAGCCAGGGGTTCGTTTATGCCGTCACCGTGACCGGCATCACCGGCGGTGCGAAGGAATTGCCCGTCGAAGTGACGGGCTATCTCGATCGCGTGCGTGCGCTGGCCACATTGCCCGTGTGCGCCGGGTTCGGTGTGCGGCGTGCGGAGCAGGTGCGTAACCTGGCGCCGCACACGGACGGCGTCGTGGTGGGCTCAGCGCTGGTGGAGCAGCTGGAAAGCGGCGGCGACCCGGTGGCGTTTCTGCGGGCACTGCGGGCTTAGCGTTCGCCGACGATAGACGTTCTCACGTCGCGGGTCCGGACGCTCAGTTCTGCAGGAACTTGAGCACCGGGGAATAGGCATTTCAAACACCCCATAAGCTGAGTCTGCCAGCGCAGGATCCCGGCCGCCCCGGCCGCCCCGGCCGCCGGGCTGGCCGGCTGCCCGCCGCGCCGGAACCACGGGCAGAGGAAATCAGCTAGCATCAGGGTCCGGGCGTCGAAATACAGAGCAACTTAACAGGCTTCTAGTCAGAGCCGATACCAGAGGGGAGCGACGAACCAACATGTCCACGATCTTTGCGCTGCTGATGATTGCGTCCGGCCTCGCCATCATGGCGTTCGGCCTGTTCTTCTTCTATGCGTGGCTGCCGCTGCTCTATGCCCTGGTTGGACTGGACGTGGGCCTCTTGCTGGGCCGGTCGCTGACCGGGGAAATGGGCACGACGTCGATTGTCTTTGGCATCGTCGGCGCGGTGGTCCTCGGTGCTGCGTCCTACTTTCTCGAGCCCTATCGGCGCATCATGATCGGCGCCTTCGGCGGTGTCCTGTTCGGCATCTCGATTGCCACCGCCTTCGGCTTCGAGAGCTGGCTCGGCAGTCTGGTCTCGTGGCTGCTGGCACTGCTTTGCGGTGTGATAGGCAGCGTGCTGGTCCCGCGCTTCTTCAACCTGTTCATTGTTTGCGCCACGGCCATCAGTGGCGCGGCCATTGCGATGACGGGAGCGAACCACCTGTTCCCGGGC
>CAYMKJ010000015.1:0-6742 GCA_964391025.1 uncultured Chromatiaceae bacterium | reverse complement strand
GAGTTCTTCCTCCAGTTGCCCGATGACATCTCCGACGAAGTCGTGAAATCCCCAGCCGATGCCGTCGGTCATCTGTTCAACTCTCGCCAGGCGCTCGCTGAACTGTGGATACAGGCCCCGCGCCTCGCCGCGCAACAGGGCAGCCAGTTCGGTCAGAACCGACTCCACGCTGCTGTAGAACCGCTCGTCGATGTCCCCAAACTCGTGGGTGAATCTCGCGCCGTTCTCCACATAGGTCATCAGCAGTTCTGTCGTACCAGGGAGGTTGCCCGTGGCCTTGCGGTAATCCCGGATCGCCTTGCGTGCCTCTCCCAAATTCAGTTTGCCAAAGCCTCGCGCAGGAAAGAACTGTTCCACGATCTTGCTTCGATACTTCTTCAGGACCTCGCCACTGCTTTCGTCGGCGTGACAGCGGGCCTGGATAAAGTCGCGGTTCGCGGCGGCCGCTTCGTAAAGGTCCCTTACCAGGGCGAGCAGGCCGGGCCTGTCCCAGGTGATGAGGTGTTGGCGGACTGCATTCCAGCTGCCGGGCTTCTTGGCTGGTTTCTTGCCTGGTTTCCGGGTTTCGTTGGGCATCGATTTAAGGGCTTAGCGTCGGACAGGCTTTAAGGGAGGCAGGGATTCCGGGGGAACGATCAGAATGATGCTGCGTGCCTGCCCGGGAACACGCTGAATGAAGCCCCGCCGCTCCAGTGTGAGCACCATCGAATGCACGCTCGGCGGCGTGATCTTAAAAAATCGCTGCATGTCGGCTTCCGCCGGAGCGCAACCGTTCACGAGGCTGTATTGATGCATGTAGGCCAGAAACTGGCCTTGGCGTTCGGTGGTAATGGGGTTCATAAAAGGGGGGGCTTTCATGGTTCGATGTTCGAGCAGCGCGATCCGCCAGCCGCAGGTCGTGAAGTAGAACAGATCGAGGACTATCACTAAGTGCGCAAGCCGACCCCGACACGAGCGAATTCACCCCGGCGTCGCCCACCGGTACACCCCGGCGCGAGGGGTACGTCGCGGCACGCTGACTCAGCCACCGATGTAGTACATCTCCACTTTCTCACTCGCCGGCGTATCGGGGCCCGGCTTCTGCGCCCGCAGCTCGCTGTAGCGATCTTCCCGGTTGCTCCAGGCGCGGGTGATCAGCTCTCGCAACTGGTCGTCATCGAGACCGGCCCGCAGCGGACCCTTGAGATCCATGCCGCGGGACGCGAACAGGCAGGTATAGAGCTGGCCGTCGGAGGACAGGCGGCCCCGGGTGCAGGAACCACAGAAGGGTTCGGACACCGACGAGATGAAGCCCACTTCACCGGCGCCGTCGTCGAAGCGGTACCGCTCCGCGACCTCGCCATGATAATTCGCTTCTGCCGCCGTCAGAGGCCAGCGGGCGCCGAGCATCGCGAGCAGTTCCCGGGAGGGCACCGTATCGCTAGCCTGCCAGTGATTGATCGTGCCCACGTCCATGTACTCGATGAAGCGCACGATCACGCCCGTGCCGCGAAAGTGCTCCACCAGGTCCACCACGGTGTGCTCGTTCACGCCACGCTTTACGACCGCGTTTACCTTGATCGGCGCGAGCCCGGCCGTAATGGCTTCCTGGATGCCATCGAGAACCTGCGCCTTGCTTCCCCGGCCGCCACTCATCTGCAGGAAGACCGCATCGTCGAGGGAGTCCAGGCTGACCGTAACGCGGGAGAGGCCTGCCGCCTTCAGGGCCGCGGCGTGCTGGGCCAGAAGGATGCCGTTGGTGGTGAGCGCGATATCGTCGATGCCCGGCACCCGGGACAGATCGCCCACCAGCTCCGCAATGTTCGGCCGGAGCAGCGGTTCGCCGCCCGTGATGCGCAGCTTGCACACGCCGAGCGCAGCAAAGATGTGGGCGAGCCGCAGGATCTCCTCGAAGGAGAGCCGCTCGCTGCTTTTCAGAAACTCGAATTCCGGGTGGTATTTATCCACGGGCATGCAATAGGGACAGCGGAAGTTACACCGGTCCATGACCGAGATGCGCAGGTCCCGGAGTGGCCGCTGCAGCCGGTCTGACATAGCCGGGGGCATTGCCGGCAACTGCTCCTTACGGTGAAGGTGGATGATTTTTTCGAGCATGCCGGGATGGTAGCAGACGGTTTGCCGGAGGCACTGACATCGCTCATCCCGATATACTCGACCTGATGCAGAACACGATGCAGGCCGTCGAGATCTCCCAGGCCGGCCCGCCGGAGGTGCTGCGAGTCTGCACTCGTCCCGTGCCCATACCCAAGGAGGGCGAAGTCCTCATCCGCGTTGCAGCGGGCGGGGTTAACCGACCCGACTGCCTGCAGCGGGCGGGCGGCTATCCACCGCCCCCGGGCGTCTCGGATCTGCCGGGACTGGAAGTCGCCGGCACTGTGGTTGCCGCCGCGCCCGGGGTGTCGGCGCCGGCGGTCGCCGACCGGGTGTGCGCACTCGTGGCCGGTGGCGGCTATGCGGAATACTGCCTGGCGCCGGCCGTGCAGTGCCTGCCGGTGCCGGCCGCGCTCAGCCTGATCGAGGCTGCCGCGCTGCCGGAGACCTTCTTTACGGTCTGGACCAACGTCTTCGAGCGAGGCCACCTTCAGCGGGGTGAAACCCTGCTGGTCCATGGCGGCGCGAGCGGCATCGGTACCACCGCGATCCAGCTGGGCGTGGCGTTCGGGGCGCGCGTCTACGCAACGGCCGGCAGCGACGAGAAATGCGCCCTGTGCGTCGACCTCGGCGCAGACCGGGCAGTGAACTACCGGACGGAGAAATTTCTCGACGTGCTGCTGCACGCGACCGACAAGCGCGGTGTGGATGTCATTCTCGACATGGTCGGCGGCCCCTACCTCGCCGACAACATCCGGCTGCTGCGGGAAGACGGGCGACTGGTCTACATCGCCGCCCTGGGCGGCGCGAAGGCAGAGATCAACCTGGGCCAGGTGTTCGTCAAGCGCCTCACGCTGACCGGCTCAACATTACGCAATCGCCCCATTGAAGAGAAAGGCCGCATTGCCCGGGCACTGCAGACAGCGGTGTGGCCGCTCCTGGAGCAACGGGCGATCGTGCCCGTGATCCAGCACGTGCTTCCGCTCGCCTCGGCCGTGGAGGCGCACCGCATCCTGGAAGCCAACGACGCGATGGGCAAGCTGGTGCTGCGGATGACTGACGAAGCGTGAGTGACAAGGCGCTCCTGCAGCGCTTCGACGCCTGGCGCCAGGAGGGCCGGGCGCTCGTCCTCGCCACCGTCGTCAGCACCGCCGGGTCCACCTACACCAAGCCAGGCCATCGGATCCTCATTGCCGACTCGGGTGATTACCAGGGCCTGGTCAGCGGTGGCTGCCTGGAAGGGGATCTGGCGGCGCATGCGCAGCAGGTGATTGCCTCGGGCGACCCGCGAGTAATCACCTACGATCTGCGTGGCGGCGACGACGCGCTGTTCGGGCTCGGTATCGGTTGCGACGGACTGCTCCGGATCCTGCTCCAGCGCCTGTCGCCGGCCGACGGGTACGAGCCCTTTGCAAGCATCGCGAACGTCCTGCGCGGCGACTTCTCCGCCCGCTGCGCCCTCGTCCTGGCAGACCGGGGCGAGTTGCGGATCGGCACGACGCTGATCAGCGTGGACGGAACGTTCGGCCGGCCGGACCTCACCGCAGCCGAGGTCCTGTATACGCCCCTCCGGCCCCTGCCCCGCCTGCTGGTACTGGGAGCCGGACTGGATGCAGTGCCCGTCGTGAACCTGGCAGACACGCTGGGCTGGCGCGTCACCCTGGTGGATCACCGGCCCGCATCCCTGGAGCGGCCGTGCTTCGCCGGTGCGGACTCGCGGGTGTGCGCGCCGGCGGCAGAGCTTGGCAGCCAGTTTGCACTGCAGATTTTCGCCGCGGCGATCGTCATGAGCCATCACCTGGACACGGATCGCAGCTACCTGGTTGCACTGGCCGCGAGCCCCATTCCATATATAGGACTGCTGGGGCCGCCCGGACGCCGGGACCGGCTGCTGCGGGAACTGGGCGACGCCGCCGGGGCGCTCGGGAACCGGCTACACGGCCCTGCCGGGCTCGACATCGACGCCGACTCGCCGGAGTCCATCGCGCTGTCGATCCTGGCAGAAATTCACAAGCTGATGGGAACCCGCTGATGGCCAGCGCCGCCCGCCGCCGGCTTGACGTTGCCGAGGCCGCGGCGCTGATCCGCGACCGGCTGCACGGCTGGGGCACGGTGCACGTGCCCATCGACGCGGCCCAGGGCGAAGTCCTCCGGCAAACGGTCACCGCCGAGCGGGACCAGCCGCCCTTTGATCGCGTCACCATGGATGGCATCGCCATCCGGCACAGCGCGTTCGCTGGCGGCACGCGGACGTTTCAGGTGATTGGAACCCAGGGCGCGGGCGGTGCTCCGCTTCCGCTGCCTGATGAGAAGAGCTGCGTGGCCATCATGACCGGCGCCGCGCTGCCGCCCGGGGCTGACACGGTGGTGCCGGTGGAACGCATCACCCGGGAAGGCCCGACGGCCCGCATCGAGGCGGGCTACCAGCCGGTGGCGGGCCAGTTCATTCACCGGCGCGCGTCGGACCACTCCCAGGGCACTACGCTGCTGTCCGCTGGCGCGGTTCTGGGAGCACCGGAGTTGGCCATCCTCACGGTCGGCGGCTCGGACGCCGTCGAGGTGGCCCGCCGCCCGTCGATCGCCGTCGTCTCCACAGGCGATGAGCTGGTGGCGGTCGGGCAACGGCTGGGGCCCACGCAGATTCGCGCGTCCAACGACCGGGCCATCGCAGCGGCGCTCGCCACCCGGGGCTTCCTCGACTGTAACCGGCTGCACCTGCCCGACGACCGGGCCGTGCTGGAGCGGGAGTTGCGCCAGCTGCTCGCCGGGCAGGACGTGCTAATCCTTACGGGCGGCGTGTCCATGGGCGAGTTCGACTACGTGCCCCAGGTATTGCAGCAGGACCTCGGGATGGAGCTGGTCTTCCACAAGGTGCTGCAGCGGCCCGGCATGCCACTCTGGTTCGGGATCTCGCCCGACGGCAAGCCCGTCTTTGCGCTGCCCGGCAATCCCGTGTCGAGCCTGGTGTGCCTGGTGCGCTACGTGGCGCCGGCACTGGTGGCGGCGCTGGGGGCAGCGGCGCGGCCGGAACCGGTGGTGCGCCTCGCGCGAGACGTGCGCTTCGAACCGGACCTGACGTATTTCCTGCCGGTGACGCTCGACTACACGACAGAGGGCCAGTGCCTCGCGGTGCCGAAGCCGACGAACACGTCCGGGGATTTCATCGCCTTGGGCGGGACGGACGGCTTTGTCGAGTTACCACGGGGCCGCTCGGACTTCCCGGCAGGTTACGCGGCCCGCTTCTTCACTTGGTGACTCCCACGTAGGAGCGGCTTCAGCCGCGACCGCCGAAGGGGCGAGCTGCATCAACGAACCTCACGGGCTGCCTTGAGTCTCGCGCGAACGTCGGCCATGACTTCCTCTGCAGGAAAAGTCTTATTTTGACCCTCTCGGACTAATTGCACCCGCCGTTCCGCTTCATCCAGCCAGGACTTTTGAATCTCGGCACTGGCGAAGCCGCCAAAGTCACCCGGTGCAGGGTTACCTTCCCCATCCAGACTGCCGATCAGGGCCTCGACCAGTCGCTCCCGGTCGTCGGCGCTGAGCTTCAATGCGTCGGCTTCGACGCGTTCCGGTTCGGTGTTCATGACGTCACTCTCCCATGACCAACGCGACCGTCAGCCGATTCACGCCGCGAGACGTAAGTACTCTGCCGAAGGTTCTCTAACCCCACCTCGGGACCGCCAGTAGTCGTCACCTCGGCTCTGGTGAGCAACGGCCGTCACCACAATCACTGAGCCACGCTGCTCGTAGACCAGCCAGTAGGGAAACCGGCGGACGATTCGACCTCGGACAAAGTCGTCGAACGGTTGCCCGGCAGAAGGCCACTCTGCGATCTGACGCGCAGTATCGTTTACGGCGTCGATAAACTGATCGCCCAAGCCTGGGCGCTGTCCTTCATAGCGGGCACTGGCCAACCGGAGTTCAGCAGCAGCCTCACGACTGTACCTTAACTTCATCGCCTGAGCTCAGCCCTCAGCTGGGCGATGACCTCTTCAGCGGGATAAGTTTCCATCTCACCGCTCTCTATCAGTTTCATTCGCCGGTGAGATTCCTCAACCCAGTACCGTTCCAGTTCGGGGGTGGCGAAGGCAGGACCCCGTTCGTCTCCGTCGGCAAGCCCATCGAGGCTGGCCAGCAACCGTTCCACCAGGCGCTCCCGGTCCTCGACCGGCAGCTTCAGGGCCTCGGTTTCGATACGTTCGAGTTCTGTATTCATGCCCGGACTCTAGCAGCAGCGGCTTGTGGGTCGTCAAGCGCCATTTCCGGGAACTTAGCCCGGATTTTGGACATCGGTCGCGGCTGAAGCCGCTCCTACAGGGTAGGTCAGGTGCCCAGCACCCGCCGCGCCGGAACGTAGTCGTAGCCCAGTGCAGACGCGATCGCCTCGTAGGTCACCTTGCCCCGGTGAATGTTCAGGCCCTCGAGCAGGCCCGCGTCATCAAGCAGCGCCTGCCGGTAACCCTTGTCGGCGAGGGCGAGCACGTAGGGCAATGTCGCGTTGTTCAGCGCGAACGTTGAGGTGCGCGCAACAGCGCCTGGCATGTTCGCCACGCAGTAGTGCACCACGCCCTCCTCCACGTAGGTGGGCTTCGAATGTGGGGTGGCGCGCGCCGTCTCGAAGCAGCCACCCTGGTCGATAGCCACGTCG
>CAYMKJ010000014.1:0-2139 GCA_964391025.1 uncultured Chromatiaceae bacterium | reverse complement strand
CAGGTTCAGCAACTCATCGACCCGGCCAGGCCTGGTCCAGATCGGCGCGTAGTTTCGGGTCGCGTAGAAATCGGGCAGCAGGCTTCCCGAAGCGATGGGGAGGCCCTGGATGTAGAAGCCACCACTAGCCCGGAGCTGGCCCACCTGGACAGCCAACTCCTGCTGCACTGCCGGTTCCGGTGGGGCAGCGGGGGCCGGCTGCGCAATTTCGAGCCCGGGCCCGAGCCCGAGCCCGAGGAGCGCCACGAATATCGCCAGTGAATGCGGCCGATGGTTTTGCATAATTGTTCTCAAGCGGACCTGGCTCTGCGGGCATGCGTCAAGGATTTACTGTCCCGGTTCGTCCCGGGGTTGCCCCGGGCCACCGGGTTGGGGACAATCCCCCCATGTCAGCCCACGTCCCGCCTCCACGTTTCGCCCGACGACAACTCCTGCGGTCTGCCCTGATGCTGGCGCCACTGGTTGCCTGGCCGGGTCTTCTGCCGGCTGCCGTGCGCTCGACGACCAACTCCTCGACGACAGCAGAAGCCCGCCGGCTCGGCTTTTATCACACGCACACAGGCGAGACACTGGATATCGTCTACAGCGAACACGGCGCCTACGTGCCGGAGGCGCTCACCGAGGTTCGCCATCTGTTCCGGGACTTCCGTACCGGGGATGTCCATCCGATCGACCCGGCCCTTCTCGATGTGCTGCACGATGTCCAGCAGGCCACAGGCGGCAGTGGCCGCTTTGAAATTATTTCCGCCTATCGCTCACCGGCCACCAATCGCATGCTCGCGAGCCACAGTAGCCGCGTGGCGGACCACAGTCTGCATCTGCAGGGGCAGGCCATCGACGTGCGGCTGCCCGGCGTCAGGACCGTGGACCTGCGCCGCGCCGGTCTCCGCCTGGCGAGCGGCGGGGTCGGCTACTACCCGAAAGCTGATTTCGTGCATCTGGATACCGGCCGCATCCGCAGCTGGTAGCCCAGGCCTGCGGGGCGCTCCCGCGGTAAACTACCGGACATGCGCATCAGTCCCTGCCTCCTGTCGTCGCTGCTCCTGTTCGGCCTGTCCTCTGGCGCCGTGCCAGCCTCTGCGGGTGACTGCCGCTCCCTGCTGCGGCCTCTGCTGCTGGAGGCGAATCCGGCCCCGGAGGCACTCGCTCGGGTCAAGTCCCTCTGCACCGCTGAAGCCGATGCGGGCGATGCCGAGGCCACGTACCAGCTGTCGTTCTTCGCGCTCGGACTTGGCGGCACCTGGCAACCCGAGCAGGCCATTCCCCTGATTCGCTCCGCCGCGGACCGGGGCGTCACCGAAGCCCAGTACTGGCTCGCCTGGCAATCGGAAGCCGGACCGGAACTGCCCCACGATCCTGCCAGGGCACTGGGCTGGTACCAGAAGGCTGCTGCCGGCCGCCACAGGCTGGCCCTGCAGCGGCTGGCGGATGCCTGGGAACGGGGTGAGCTGGGGCTGCCGGTCGATGCGCGCAAGGCGCTGGAGTTCCGCGGCCAGATCCGGCGCTGCGAAGAGGACAATGCCCAGGCCAGCGAGTGATCGTCCGCCTGGGATGACGCCGTTCGCTCAACCTGGCCGATTGACAGATACAGGCCGGCGCGCATAGCGTCCGTTTCCCGGCTTCTCTGAGGCATCACCCATGATCACCCGCGTATTTGCTGTCGCCTCCCTCGCACTTTTTTTGCCAGTTTCACTGCAAGCGCAGACTTGCGCAGGCTCGCCAGCCACCATTGTCGGGACAGCCGCTGACGACCATCTGCTGGGTACGGCCGGTGCTGATGTCATCGTCAGCCTGGGCGGCAATGACGTTGTCGAGGCAGGCGCTGGTGATGACGTCATCTGTGGCGGCGATGGTGACGACCTCCTCATCGGCGAGAATGGCAACGACCGGCTCGTTGGGGAGAATGGCGATGACAACCTGTCTGGCGACGCTGGCAATGACGTACTCCTCGGCGGATCTGGTAACGATGGCCTGCGCGGGGGTGACGGAGACGACCAGTTAAACGGTGACGCTGGCGACGACGTCATGGTGGGCAGTGCTGGCGCCGACCAGTGCGACGGGGTGTCCGGCATCGACTCGGCCGACAGTGCCTGCGAAGTCAAGGCCAATCTGGATTCGGACGTCCTGTTCCTCACGCTG
>CAYMKJ010000013.1:0-41517 GCA_964391025.1 uncultured Chromatiaceae bacterium | reverse complement strand
TGTTGGAAGTGAGCGAAGAATAGCCACGGGCCGTGTTGTGGGTGCCGGTGGTGTTGTCAGAGAGCGAAGAACTGCCACTGGCCGTGTTGTAGAAGCCGGTGGTGTTGGCATAGAGCGAATGATAGCCACTGGCCGTGTTGTCGCTGCCGGTGGTGTTGGCAAAGAGCGAAAAAGCACCACTGGCCGTATTGTGGTTGCCGCCGGTGTTGGAAGTGAGCGAAAAATAGCCACTGGCCGTGTTGTGGGTGCCGGTGGTGTTGGAAGTGAGCGAAAAATAGCCACTGGCCGTGTTGCTGAAGCCTTCCGTGTTGGAACCGAGCGAAAAATAGCCACTGGCCGTGTTGCTGAAGCCGGTGGTGTTGGAAGTGAGCGAACCAGCACCACTGGCTGTGTTGTTCGAGCCGGTGGTGTTGGAAAGAAGCGAAGAACTGCCACTGGCCGTGTTGCCGCTGGCGGTAGTGTTGGAAGCGAGCGAAAAATAGCCACTGGCCGTGTTGCTGGAGCCGGTAGTGTTGTTACGGAGCGAATGGTCGCCAAAAGCAGAGTTATTGTTTCCGGTGTTCAACGCGAGTGCCTGGTCACCGTAGGCCGTATTGTTGATCGCAGCCAGCACCGGAGTGGAACCCAGCAGCCATCCGGTGGCGAGGGTGAGATAAAGCGCGGTTTGTTTATTCGTGGTCATAACGATCCCCTTGTCAGTGGTTTATCGGCTCGATACCTGCTAGTCGTTCTCACGCCCGACCCGATTACGGGGGTGGCCCGAGAAATCGTCCTGCATCCGTGCTGGGGTGTCGCAACGCCCTGCGAATGAGGGCATGGAACCGACCACAGTTTGGAGCTTCGTGCTGAAGCCCATCCGGTCGGCGGGATCGACAGTCACTGTCTACGGTTATACAAGGTGGCTGTCAATCAGTCTGGCGGAGAGGGTGGGATTCGAACCCACGTTACGGGGTTACCGTAAACACGCTTTCCAAGCGTGCGCCTTCAGCCACTCGGCCACCTCTCCATTGTGTCGTGTCGGCGGGTCGAAAGCGGGCTGCAGGGTAGCCCACCCGGGCACCGGCCTTCAATCGCCCGCGCGCCCATTGTGCCGATTATTTCGCCGGCGGGGCCGCAGGTTTTACCGGCGCGGCGGCGGGCTCCTGGCGGAAGTACTCCGGCGGCCGTGCGAGACAGGCAGCCCCGTCAACCTCCGGGTTGGCCCCCGCTGCCGGGACCAGATAGCCCGACTCCCGGTCCGGCGCCACCAGCCCGTCCGGCGCCACCACGTCCGGGACGCTGCCGCTGAGCTGGTATTCCGCCACTTCGTTGCAGCGGGCATCGGGATTCTTGCCACCGAAGCAGCCCGTCAGTGCGCCACTCAGGACGACAAGGACGAACAAAGCGGCCCGCGGGCACAGGAGGTCCATCACTACCGCAGTCCGCTGGCGGATGCTCGTGCGCCCGGCAAATCCTCCAGCAGCCCGGCCCGACGCAAGGCAGCCTCGACCACCGGCTGGGCGGCGGCACTCAGGGGCGTCAGCGGCAGGCGGATCCCGCCCGGAATCAGGCCCAGCCGCTCCAGCGCCCACTTCACGGGGATCGGGTTGGACTCGATGAACAGGTCCCGATGGAGGTCGGCAAGGCAGGCATCCAGCTCTGCCGCCAGCAGGGCATCGCCTTCGAGAGCAGCCTCGCACATGTCAGCCATGATCGCCGGGGCCACATTGGCCGTGACGGAAATGAAGCCCTGCCCGCCCTGCAGGATGAACTCGCGGCAGGTGGCATCGTCGCCGCTCAAGAGCAGGAAGTCGTCGCCGCACCCAGAGCGCAGCGGTGCCAGCCGGCGGAGGTCGCCGGTGGCTTCCTTGATGCCAACGATACCGGTGTGACCAGCCACCCGGGCCACCGTCGCAGGCAGCATGTCCACGCCGGTCCGTCCCGGCACGTTGTAAAGGATCACGGGCCGATCCAGGGCATCGGCAATCGCCAGGTAGTGGCGGCACAAGCCTTCCTGGGTCGGCTTGTTGTAGTACGGGGTGACGATCAGGTAGCCGTCGATCGGAAAGGCGGCCACCGCCCGGGACAGGTCAATGGTCTGGGCCGTGGAGTTGGAGCCCGTCCCCGCGATGACGGGAATGCGTCCGGCCGCCCGCTCGGCTGCCACGCGAATCACTTCGATGTGCTCCGCCCGGGTCAGCGTGGCCGACTCACCGGTCGTGCCGGCGATCACCAGGCAATCGGTCCCCGCCGCAATGTGCAGATCCACCAGCCGCTCAAGGCAGGCGAAATCCACCGTCCCGTCCGCCGTCATCGGGGTTACGAGGGCGACGCTGCTGCCTGAAAACATCGGGAGGAACCGGGCGTGGATGAGCGGGGAATGTTACTTCCCGACCCCGGGTGTCGCAAGGCCGCTACCAGACTCGCGGCCTTGCTTGCCGGAGGTCGATTTCCCGGTACACTGCCTTTCGTTCAGCAAGTCTCCCAGATCGGATTCATGGAAAAGCTTCTCGCGGTAACCGCCATCGGCCCGGACCGCGCCGGTGTCGTCCGCGACCTGAGCCAGGCCGTGACATCGGCTGGTGGCAGCATTCGGGAGAGCCGGATGATCGCCCTCGGCTCCGAGTTCGCCGTGCTGATGCTGGTCTCCGGCAACTGGCACACGGTGACCAAACTCCAAAGCGCGTTCCAGGTGCTGCAGCAACAGTCCGGCCTCACCGTGACCGTGCGGGAGACCCGGCCGCGGCCCGTCGAGACGGCCGCACCCTACCTGGTTGACGTGGTCACGCTGGACCATGAAGGCATCGTCTTCGGCCTGTCGAACTTCTTCGCGTCCCGGGGGCTCGAAATCGCCGAGGTCAGCACGCGCCGGTACAATGCCGCACACACGGGATCGCTGATGTTTGGCGTGCAGATGACCATTAACGTCCCGGGTACGGCCCACGTGGCGACCCTGCGGGAGGAGTTTCTCGAGTACTGTGATGAACAGAATCTGGATGCCGTGATCGAACCGGCGCAGCGCTAAGGACAGGTCAGAGTCAATGAACACCGTCGCCCTGGGCAAGACCGTGGCCAATTTCAGCCTCCCGGCCACGGGCGGCAAATCGGTGGACCTGAAGGCCCTCCGCGGCAGCAACGTGGTGGTCTATTTCTACCCGCGGGACAGCACGCCGGGCTGCACCACCGAAGGCTGCGACTTTGGCAGCCTGCACGAAAGGTTCCGTCGCAGGAAGACCGTGATTCTCGGCGTATCGCGCGATTCCCTGGCCTCCCACGAGAAATTCAAGGCCAAGTTTGAATTCCCCTTCGACCTGCTCTCCGACGGGGACGAAACCCTGTGCCGGCTGTTTGACGTCATCCGGGAAAAGAACATGTACGGCAAGAAAGTAATGGGCGTGGAGCGCAGCACCTTCCTGATCGACCCGGTCGGGAAGCTCCGCGCAGAGTGGCGCAAGGTCAGCGTCAAGGGGCATGCCGCCCTCGTACTCGCGGCAGTCGAGGCCCTCTGAGACCGGCCGCGAGGTCGGCCGACCACAGCGCAACGAACGCGCCCAGAATGCAACAGTGCACCAATGCGACGATTCATTGCTGTCATAGCCGCCCTCA
This sequence comes from uncultured Chromatiaceae bacterium, assembly GCA_964391025.1. GTDB lineage: Bacteria > Pseudomonadota > Gammaproteobacteria > Steroidobacterales > SHZI01. Next base: position 37,932 of record CAYMKJ010000013.1, on the reverse strand, counting down.
CGCTCCTGGTACCGCCAGCGGCCCCGGCAGCTGAGGGTGACGATCTGCCGGACATCGGGAGCCCCGGCAACTCCGTCCTGTCCCGCGAGCAGGAACAACAGATCGGCAGGTCGATCTACCGCAGCCTGGTCGACACGGACCGGGTGATCAGCGATCCTGAAATCCAGGAGTACGTGCAGGATGTCGGGCTGAAGCTGGCCTCCCAGGCGCAGGATGGCGACTACCGGTTCAAGTTTTTCGTCGTCAACGACCCCGCCATCAATGCCTTCGCACTGCCCGGCGGCTATATCGGCGTGCACTCGGGGCTCATCCTGGCGACGGCGTCGGAGAGTGAACTGGCAGGTGTGCTGGCCCACGAAGTCTCCCACGTCACCCAGCGGCACATCTCGCGGGCAGTCTTCGCGAACCAGCGCAGCAGCATCCTGACGATGGCCGCCATGCTCGGTGCCATCCTGCTCGGGGCCATTGGTGGCAGCGGCGATGTCATCACGGGGGCCATTGCGACCGCCCAGGGCGTAGCGGCGCAGCAGCAGATCAATTTTACGCGGGCCAACGAGTACGAGGCCGACCGGGTGGGGGTTGGCGTGCTCGCCGCGTCCGGCTTTGACCCGCTGGGCATGCCCGCCTTCTTCGAGACACTGGCGCGGCAGACGGGCCCCCTGGCCAGTCAGGCGCCCGAGTTTCTGCGCACTCACCCCGTAACCGTCAACCGCATCGCCGAGACCCGCGAACGAGCAGCGAGCTTCCCCCGGCCCGACGTCCAGGACGCTGCAGGCTACGCGCTAACCCGCGCCCGCATCCGCGTGCTGTCCAGCCCCACCCCGGAAAAGGCGCTGGCGTTCTTCCTCGGCGAACGGGAGGATCCGAAGAAGGTCGGGGATCTCGGCATTGAGTACGGCATTGCCCTGGTCCGCATGGAGTTGGGCCAGTACACCGAGGCGCGCGCCCTCTTCCAGGGATTGCTGGCCACGCATCCCGGCGTCATTCCCTTCCACACCGGGCTGGCCGGTGCCGAACTCGCCCTGGGTAATCGGGACGCCGCCTTCGCCGACTACGAGAAAGCCATGGGGCTGTTCCCGCGCAACACGCCGCTCACGGTGCACTACGCTGAGGCACTGCTGGCTGCCGGTCAAAGCAAGAAGGCGCATACCATCCTGCTCGACCTGCTGAACAACGTGCCGCCCACGGCCGAGCAGGTCCGGTTGATCGCTCTGGCTGCCAGCGCCGCCGGCGATACCGCTGATGCCTACTACTACATGGCTGAGCTGCACCTTATAAAAGGGGACGTGGTCATGGCAGCGGACCAGTTGCGTGTCGCACTCTCGACACCGGGCCTGGATGCCGTGCAGAAGGCACGCTTCACGTCCCGTCTGGCAGAGATCCAGGAATGGCTGGATCGTGAGCAAAAGACCCGGCGCGCGCAGACTTCGGCGGGCAGGCCGCCATGAGGGGAACCCTCATCAAAGGCCTGCTCAAGATCCTTCTGGCAGGCAGCCTGGCGCTGGCGGGTGCCGGGTGCGCCAGCCAAACTGCCGCCACGTCGATGGAAGCGTACGATCCGTTGCAGCCCGTGAACCGGGTTTTCTACAAGTTTAATGATCTCGGTGACCGGTACCTGCTGCGCCCCCTGGCGGTCGGGTACCAACGGACACTACCCCGGCAGGTGCGCACTGGCGTGCACAACTTCTTCAGCAACCTGCTGTATCCAGTGACCATCGCCAACGCCTTCCTGCAGGGCAAACTCCGCCAGACGGGCCGCGATGGAGCCCGATTTCTGCTCAACTCCATAGTAGGTCTCGGGGGTTTGTTCGATCCCGCCACCCGGGTTGGCCTCGCCGAGAACGACGAGGATTTTGGCCAGACACTGGCCGTGTGGGGTGTCGGGAATGGCCCCTACCTGGTCATCCCGGTATTCGGCCCGAGCACCCTGCGCGACGCCTTCGGCGATGCAGTGGACTCACCACTCACCCCGTTCGTCAATATCACTGATGGTGAGCTGGACTGGACCCTGGGCGCCTGGGTGATCCATCAGGTCGACAGGCGGTCCCGCTTTCTGGATGCGGACGAGCAGGTCTTCGAGGCCTACGACCCCTACATCTTTGTCCGGGACGCGTATCTGCAGAACCGGCGGTATCGGTCCCTCGACGGTAACGTGCCGGAGGATGACTCCTACCTGGATGAATCCGAGCTCGATGATGCCGAAGGGGCCGAGCCGCCGGGCGAATAGCCGTTCGTCAGCAGCGCCTCCACCCCGCTCAGACGCGCGATGGCAAACAGCTTGTCGGGCACGCCCTGAAAGAGCACCCCACGACGCTCTGCCCTCGCCTGGCGCAGCCACTCGAGGAGCAAGGCCAGACCGGCGCTGTCCACGTTCGTGACCTCGTGCAGGTTCACGGTCACGGCCGGCTGACCAGCGAACAGGGCCCGGCCCGCATCGAGCAGGGTGCCGGCTGTCGCGAAAGTCACCGGGCCTTTAACGGCGATCCGGCCCGCGCCGGAAGAAGTCAGGGATGGTCCCGAGAGATCGCGGACTGTCACTTGTTGCCGGGACCCGGTGTGCTGGTGGTCACACGGTCCGCGTCGGCTTTCAGCCGGACTATCACGGCGTCGAGACCCTTTGCCCCGATCTCTGCGCTGAACTGGTTTCGGTAGTTCTGCACGTAGGAGATGCCTTCGATCCGCACGTCGAAGGCGCGCCAGCCGTCCGCCGTCTGATGCAACGAATAGTGGACGGGCAGCTTCGTGCCATCCCCCAGCTGCATTTCAGTCTTCACCACCGCGCGCTGCGGATCCGGGGCGCCGGCAGGACCCGGCAGGAACCGGACCTTGTCTTTCTCGAAGCGCAGCACGTAGCGCGCGTAGCTGCGCAGCAGAAAATCGTAGAACGTGTCAATGAATTCCTGTCGCTGGGCCGGCGTTGCGGCTCGCCAATGCTTGCCGAGCACGAGACGACCTGCATAGTCGGTGTCGAACACCGGCAGGAAGACGTCGCCGACCAGCTTGTAAAGTTCGGGCGGACTTGCGGCCAGCTCCTGCTGCCGGCCTTCGATGCGGGCAGTCAGGGTATCGGCGGTCTCGCGCACAATCTGGTCGGGCGTGCGTGTGTCTGCTGCTTCCGTCCCTGCCGCCGCGATGACGGCAAGCAGGGTGAGAGTCAGGGTGGCCAGGATGCGCATGCGGAAACTCCGGTTACTCGCTGGGTTGGTCGTCGGCTGGGGCGTCCGGGGCCAGGACTGGAGCTGGAGCTGGAGCCGCGGGCGCGGCGTCCTCCCCTTTCTCCGCCTGACTAAACAGAAACTTGCTGACCAACTGCTCCAGGACGATGGCCGACTGGGTGATTTCCAGCTGGCTCTTGTCCACCAGGTAGGTCTCCGCGCCGCCGGGGCCGATGCCCACATACTTGCTGCCGAGCAGCCCCGCCGTGAGGATGCTGGCGTCGGAATCATCGGGGATCCGATTGAACCGGGGGTTAATCTGCATAGTGACCACGGCGTCCAGCCGCTCATTGTCAAAAGCGATGCTCTCGACGCGGCCGATATTGACCCCGGCCATGGTCACCGGGGACCGCACTTTCAGTCCGGCCACATCATCGAAGCGGGCGGTAACCCGATAGCCCTCGTCACCGGCGTACTCCGCAAGATCCGTGGTCTGAGTTGCCAGGAAGAGGAGCGCGGCGAAGCCCAGGAAGATGAACAGGCCGGTACCGAGTTCCCGGGTGCGGGTGCTTTCCATATACAAATAGCCCTTAGATAAGGTAGGCGGTAATGGTGTAATCGAGGATCAGAACCAGAATCGACGTCGTGACCACGGTCCGGGTGGTAGCCATGCCGACACCCTCCGCGGTGGGCGGCGCATTGTATCCCTCGTACACGGCCACCAGGCCGGCGGTCACGCCGAACACAAAGCTCTTCAGGACCCCCTCGTAGATATCCGGCGGGTCGACGAATTCCTGCATCTGGGACCAGAACGCGCCGTTGTCGACGCCCATGATCCGGACCCCGATGAACCAGGCGCCCAGGACCCCGACGGCATTGAAGACGGCAGTCAGCAGGGGGACAGAGATCACTGCGCCTATGAAACGCGGCGCGATGATGCGGCGAATCGGGTCGATAGCCATGACCTCCATGGCGGCCAGCTGGTCCGTAGCGCGCATCAGGCCGATCTCGGAGGCCAGCGCCGTCCCCGCCCGCCCGGCAAACAGCAACGCCGTAACCACCGGACCCAGCTCCTTGAACAGCGTCAGGGCAACACCCGCACCGAGGATGTCCTCCTGCCGCAGCCGGGACAGCGAGTCGTAGCCCTGGAGACCGATGACCATCCCGACAAAGAAGGCCGACGTCATGATGATGACGAGCGAAAGCACGCCCGAGTTCCGGACCTGCTGGGAGATCAGGGCTGGCCGGGCGAGGGCCGCAGGGCACTGCCTGAGAATCTCGACCAGAAACAGGATCGCCGCGCCCAGCTTGCGCAGGGACTCGAGCAGTGCCTCCCACAATTGCACTGGCAGGGTCATCGCGCTGCCCCGAGCAGCTGCTCTGCGTAGTCGGGCGCCGGGTAGTGAAACGGCACAGGGCCATCTGCGGCACCGGTCATGAATTGCCGCACGAGCTCGGATGAGCTGGTGGCCAGTTCCTTCGGCGCCCCCGAGGCAATGACCCGCCCCTCCGAAATGACGAAGCAGTGGTCGGCGATATGACTGATCTCCGCGACGTCGTGGGAGACGACGATGCTGGTGAGACCAAGAACATCGTTATTCAGGCGAATCAGCCGGAGAACGACGCCCAGGGAAATGGGGTCGAGGCCGGAGAAGGGCTCGTCGTAGAGCAGCAGTTCGGGATCGAGGACCATCGCTCGCGCCATCGCCACCCGTCGCGCCATCCCGCCGGACAGTTCGGTGGGCATCAGGTCGGCGGCGCCACGCAGTCCTACAGAATTGAGCTTCGTCAGCACCACATGCCGGATGAGGGCATCCGGCAGCCGGGTGTTCTCCCGGACGGGGAAGGCGATATTCTCGAAGACGCTGAAGTCCGTCAGCAGCGCGCTATTCTGGAACAGCATCCCCATGCGCCGCCGCAGATCGAACAACGCGCTCCGGGAAAGTGAGGCCACGTTCTGGCCCGCCACCGTGACCGTACCGGCCTCCGGACGCAGCTGGCCGGTGATCATCCGCAGCAGCGTCGTCTTGCCGGTGCCGCTCGGGCCCATGATCGCCGTGATGCTGCCCCGGCGAATGCCGAGATCCAGCCCGGAAAATATCGGGCGTCCCGACCTGCCGAAGTGAAGGCCGCTGACCTGAACGAGGTTATCCGCTGTCACTAAGTCAGGCAGCTTCCATGTCGCGGCGATACTGCCCGGCGTGCGCCAGCCCGTTCAGCCGCGCCCGCTTCAGAAGGCCCGCCTGGCCGGCCTTCACGCCTTCGGGCTTGCCACCCCAGGCCTTCAGGGAGGGTGCCTGCAGCGCACGGCCGTAGGAGAAGGTCAGTTGCCAGGGCAATGACCCGAGCGCGTTCATGACTGCCAGATGTTCCGTGGACTCCTCCGGACTCTGGCCACCGGACAGGAAGGCAATGCCCGGCACGGTCGCCGGCACCGTGGCCTTGAGACACCGGACAGTCGCTTCCGCCACCTCGCGCACCGTAGTCTTCTGTTTGCAGTCCTGGCCCGGCACGACCATGTTGGGCTTCAGGACCATGCCGGCAAAATCGACCCGGTGGGCCCGCAACTCGATAAACGTGCGCTCGAGCGCCGCAGTGGTCACCTCTTCGCAGCGGCCAATGCTGTGATCACCGTCCATCAGGACCTCGGGCTCGACGATCGGGACGATGCCGGCCTCCTGACACAAGGCCGCATAGCGGGCCAGCGCGTGCGCGTTAGCGGCCAGGCAGAAGCTGCTCGGCAAACCGGGGCCAATCGCGATCACGGCCCGCCACTTGGCGAATTTTGCTCCGAGTCCCACGTACTCCTTGAGGCGTTCCCGCAGCCCGTCCAGCCCCTCCGTCACCGTTTCACCCGGGAAACCGGCCAGGGCTTTCGCGCCAGCATCCACCTTGATGCCCGGAAGCATCCCCTGCTGGGCGAGGTACCTGGGGAACGGCACCCCTGTCAGCGTGGACTGGCGAAGGGTTTCGTCATACAGGATCACACCGCTGATAAATTCGCCGGCCCCGGGTGTCGTGAAGAGCATGTCCCGATAGGCGCGCCGGCTGTCGACGGTGGACTCGAGGTGGATGGAATCAAAGCGCTTTTTGATGGTTCCCGAGCTTTCGTCGGCGGCCAGGATTCCTTTACCGGGCGCAACCATCGCTTGTGCAATGGCAGCAAGAGACTGGGTAGTCATGGCATAAACCTCCGGGTTTGCAGCAGGTTGCGCTCGGCCGTGCGCGTTGGCTTCCAGCAGGTCCGGTGGCCAGCGCGGCGGGAAGAATAGCAAATTCCCTGTCGCGACCGGCCTGCCCTGAGGGTTTCCCTCGGGAGCATACTGGACTAAGATAGTCCCATATAGATTCAGGCCACAGACACAGGTTACGCCATGCTCCGAATCAGCAAACTCACCGACTACGGCACGATGATTCTCGTGCACCTCGCCATGCATTCGGGGTCTGGGCATCCGGAGTCCGTGGGTTCCGGAGAGTTGCGCGCGGCCCACCTCTGCTCGGCCAGCGACGTGGCCACCGGGACCCGGCTGGCGCTGCCCACGGTCCAGAAGCTGCTCAAGTTGCTGGCCCGAAGTGATCTGGTGCGCTCCGTTCGTGGTGCCGAGGGCGGTTACGCGCTGGCGCGATCACCCGCCAGCATCACCGCCGCCGAGATCCTCGCTGTGCTGGAGGGGCCGCTGAGCATTACGGAGTGCAGCACCGCGGACAGCCGCTGTGAACTGGAAGACGGCTGCCCGGTCGGCGGCGCCTGGCAGAAGATCAACCGGGGCATCCGCGGCGCGCTCGACGAGATCACCCTGGCGGACCTGGCGCACCCGCCCCGGGAGTTTCCATTGGTGGACCTGTCCGGGCGCGCCGGGCGCATTCGCCATCGGCTGCCGTCTGGCTGAGGATGACCGCACATGACCGGTAACGCGCCCTATCAGACTCCGCCAGCCCAGAGCCTGCCAAACCAGGGTCTGGAAGACCTCATCGGCCGCCGCTATGCGCACGGCTTCGTCACGGATATTGAAGCGGACACCGTGGCGCCGGGACTCAGCGAGGATGTCATCCGCTTCATTTCAGCCAAGAAGGGCGAGCCCGAGTTTCTGCTGGCGTGGCGGCTCAAGGCCTACCGGCACTGGCTCACCCTGCGGGAGCCCCGGTGGGCGAAACTGCACCACCCGCCGATCGACTACCAGGCAATCTCCTACTACTCCGCACCGAAGGCGTCCCCGGGGCTTAAATCCATTGACGAGGTGGACCCAAAGCTCCTTGAGACTTACGAAAAGCTCGGTATTCCCCTCCACGAGCGGGCCCGACTGGCCGGCGTCGCGGTGGACGCGGTATTCGACAGCGTGTCGGTCACCACGACCTTCAAGGACAAGCTGGCGGCAGTCGGCGTCATCTTCTGCTCGTTTTCGGAGGCGGTCCGGGACCACCCGGAACTGGTCCGGCAATACCTCGGCACCGTGGTCCCCTACCGGGACAACTACTTCGCGGCCCTGAATTCGGCGGTCTTCACCGATGGCTCCTTTGTCTATATCCCGAAGGGCGTGCGCTGCCCCATGGAGCTCTCCACCTACTTCCGCATCAATCAGGCCAAGACCGGTCAGTTCGAGCGCACACTGATCGTGGCGGAGGCCGGCAGTCATGTGAGCTATCTCGAAGGCTGCACGGCGCCTCAGCGTGACGAGAACCAGCTGCATGCCGCGGTGGTGGAACTGGTGGCCCTCAGGGACGCCACCATCAAGTACTCGACCGTGCAGAACTGGTATCCCGGCGATGAGGAAGGCCGGGGTGGCATCTACAACTTCGTGACCAAGCGGGGCGACTGCCGGGGCGCCAATTCGCGCATCTCCTGGACCCAGGTGGAGGCCGGGTCGGCCATCACCTGGAAGTACCCAAGCTGCATCCTGCGGGGCGAGAATTCGGTGGGCGAGTTCTACTCAGTGGCAGTCACCAACAACCTGCAGCAGGCCGATACAGGCACCAAGATGATCCATATTGGTCGCAACACCCGCAGCACCATCGTCTCGAAGGGCATTTCGGCGGGCCGGGCACAGAACGCGTATCGCGGCCTGGTCAAGATCCTGCCCACCGCCGAGAATGCCCGGAACTACACCCAGTGCGACTCGCTGCTGATGGGACCCCGCTGTGGGGCCCATACCTTTCCCTATATGGAAGTCCGGAATCCGTCTGCCGTGGTCGAACACGAGGCCACCACGTCCCGGATCGGCGATGACCAGCTCTTTTACTGCCGGCAGCGAGGACTCTCGACGGAAGATGCCGTCAATCTCATTGTGAACGGCTTCTGCAAGCAGGTGTTCCGTCAACTGCCGATGGAGTTCGCGGTGGAAGCCCAGAATCTCCTGAATGTCAGCCTGGAGGGCGCAGTCGGTTGAACGCTCTGCTGCAAGTCTCGGGCCTCCGCGTGGCGGTGGGTGGCAAGGAAATCCTCACGGGCCTCGACCTCACGGTGCGCGCCGGTGAGGTTCACGCGATCATGGGCCCGAATGGCTCGGGAAAGAGCACGCTCGCCCACGTCTTATCCGGCCGCGACGGTTATGTGGTCACTGGCGGGTCGGCCAGTTATCTCGGCCGCGACCTGCTCGCGATGGCTCCGGAGGAGCGCGCCCGGGCGGGTCTGTTCCTCGGTTTTCAGTACCCGATTGAGATTCCCGGCGTCAGCAATGTCTACCTGCTCCGCTCTGCCCTGAATGCTCGACGGGCTGCCCGGGGCGAGAGCGAGATTGACGCCGCCCGCTTTCTCCGCCTGGTGAAGGAGAAGGCGCGGCTGATGCAGATGGATGAGAGCTTCCTGCAGCGGGGCGTCAACGAGGGCTTCTCGGGCGGTGAGAAAAAACGCAATGAGGTCTTCCAGATGGCCGTCCTCGAGCCGACGCTCGCCATCCTCGACGAGACGGACTCCGGCCTGGATATTGACGCTCTGAAAGTAGTCTCGAGCGGCGTCAACAGCCTGCGCAACCCCGAGCGGGCCTTTATTCTCGTCACGCATTACCAGCGTCTGCTGGACTATATCCGGCCGGACTTCGTCCATGTCCTGGCGGGCGGCCGGATCATTCGTACCGGCGACCGGACACTGGCGCTCGAGCTGGAGGCTGGCGGCTACGACCAGATCCTCGCCGCTGCCAGCCAGTAGGCCGAAAACCGTGGCGCAAACGAAAGTTCAGCAGGGAGCTCGCGACCAGATCAGCGGCCAGACCAGCAACGAGCCCAGCAACGAGCCCAGCGCTCGCCGCCCCTGGCTGCTGGCTGCAGAGCGCCTCAGGCTGAGCGCTTCCGGACTGGACTGGCTGGCCGACCGGCGGACCGCCGCCCTCGCCCGCGTTGAGCACTTCGGTTTGCCCGACACCAGCCAGGAAGACTGGCGCTACACCAGTCTCTCTGGCTTTACACAGCGGTGGGCCGACCACCTGGTCGCCACTGGCCCTACGTCCGTACCCGCTGGAACGGACTCACCGGTGCCCCTGTCGGCAACCTGGGTCGCTGCGAATATGTTCGCGGTGGACGTCGTCGACGGGACGCTCTGTGCACCGCTGGTCGGGACTCCACCAGGCCTGACCATCCAGTCTCTGCAGCGACTCCCAACCGAATGGCGCGACCGCGTGGAAGGCCTGCTCGGCCCGACTGACGGGCAGGCTGACGGCTTGCCTCCCGACAGCCTGGTGGACCTGAATACGGCTCTGCTGGGCGATGTGCTCCTGATTGCTACGGATCCGGGTAGCTGCATCGTCATGCCCATCCACTTGCGACTCCAGGGCACGGCTGCGCCGGCTTTAGGCCAGCCGCGACTGCTGGTGGACGTGGCCCCCGGCAGCCAGCTCACGCTGAGCCTGGAGTTCACGGGGTCCGCCGGCGCCCTGGTGAATGCCGTGACCCAGGTCTGCCTCGGCCGCGACAGCCAGCTGAATCTGATTCGCGTGCAAGCCCTGCCGGACGATGGGATGCTCACAGAGACCACCCGTATCGAGGTCGCTGAGTCTGCCTCCGTCACGGTGACCAGCGTGGATCTCGGCAGCCAGCTGAGTCGGCAGGCCTTGACGGTGCTGCTGGCGGGCACCGGTGCCAGCGCGACCGTGCACGGCCTGTTTCTCGCTGACGGGCATCGCCATATCGATAATCGCACGCAAGTCGAGCACCAGGCTCCCCGGACGATCAGCCGGGAGTCCTTCCGGGGAATCGCCGACGATCACGGCCACGGCGTCTTTAACGGCAGGATCATCGTGCAGCCGGGAGCTGCGGGCAGCAATGCCGCTCTCACGAATCGCAATCTCCTGCTCACGACGACCGCGGAGATCGATACGAAGCCCGAGCTGGAAATCTACGTGGACGACGTCCGCTGCAGCCACGGGGCAACGACCGGGCAGCTGGATGCCAACGCGCTCTTCTACCTGCGATCCCGGGGACTCGATCCGGCGGCCGCCAGGCAGATACTGACCGCCGCATTCCTGCGTGAGAGCCTGAATGGCATTGCCGTGCCGGAGCTTCGGACCCGCCTGGACGCCCAGTTGCAGGCCCGGTTGCAGGCGGGTCCGGGTGGCGAAGCATGACCGCCACAAGCCATCCCCTGGACGTGGAGGCCATTCGTCGCGACTTTCCGATTCTTGCGCAGCAGGTTAACGGGCAGCCGCTGGCCTACCTCGACAATGCCGCCTCATCCCAGCGGCCGCTGCAGGTCCTGGCCGCCATTCAGAATTACTACAGCCACGATCACGCCAACGTTCACCGGGGCGTGCACACCCTGAGCCACCGCGCCACCGATCTCTATGAGGGCGCGCGCGAGACTGTCCGCGCCTTCATCAACGCCGCATCGGTCCGGGAGATCATCTTTACCCGTGGAACCACCGAAGCGATCAACCTGGTGGCCTTCAGTTTCGGCCAGCGGCTGCAGGCCGGTGACGAGATCCTGATCACGGCGATGGAGCACCACTCCAACATCGTACCCTGGCAACTGCTCTGCGAGCGCAGCGGCGCCGTACTGCGTGTGGCCCCCATCAATGACGCGGGGGAGCTTCTTCTGGACGATTTCTTCGAGTTGCTCGGACCGCGCACGAAACTGGTGGCGATCACGCACGTGTCCAATGCGCTGGGTACCGTCAACCCCGTGAAGACGATCATCGCCGCGGCACGCGGGCGCGGCGTGCCTGTGCTGCTGGATGGGGCGCAGGCGATTCCACATCAGGCCGTGGACGTCCGGGATCTGGATTGCGACTTCTACGCCTTCTCGGGACACAAGATGTGCGGGCCGACCGGAATCGGTGTGCTCTACGGTCGCGAGGCTCTGCTCCGCGACCTGCCACCCTTCCAGAGCGGGGGGGACATGATCCTGACCGTCAGCTTCAAGGGTACGACGTATAACGACCTGCCCTACCGTCTCGAGGCGGGTACGCCCCACATCGCCGGCGCCATCGGCCTGGGCGCCGCCATTAACTATCTCACCAGTCTCGGCCTGGCCAATATCGCAGCGTGGGAGGCCCGGCTTCTCGATTACGCCACCGGGTTGCTGCTCCAGCTGCCCGGACTGGTCATCGTCGGTACGGCACGGAACAAGGCCAGCCTGGTGTCCTTCAACATTGCTGGCATCCACCCCCACGACCTGGGCACCGTCCTGGACCAGCGGGGCGTTGCCATCCGTGCCGGTCACCACTGCGCCATGCCCGTGATGGAGCGCTTCGGCCTGCAGGGAACCGCGCGGGCATCGTTCGCGTTCTACAACACCCGCGGGGAGATCGACCAGCTCATCGAAGCAGTGCGCCTCGCCCAACGGATGTTCGCCTGATGTCAGCGCCTGACCGTGAGCTGACCGACCTGTACCGGCAGATCGTGCTCGATCACAGCCGGCACCCGCGCAACCAGCGCCGGCCAGAGCTGTACGACCGGGAGGCCGAAGGGCACAACCTTCTCTGCGGCGACAAGGTGCGGGTCTACCTGCGGCTCCAGGATGATGCGCTTCAAGACGTCGCCTTTGAAGCCTCCGGCTGTGCGATCTGCCTGGCCTCCGCGTCGCTGATGACCGAGACCGTCCGTTCCCGTCCCGTGCACGAGGCCAGAACTTCGATCGACCGGTTCGACAGGGCCCTGTCGACGGGTGGCGGCGAAAACCTGGCGGGCGATCTCGCGGCGCTCGGCGGTGTCAGTCAATATCCGTCCCGGATCCGCTGCGCCACCCTGCCCTGGAAGACCCTGCAGGCCGCTCTGGATTCCTCCCCGGCTACCGTCACCACCGAAAAGGCGAGCCCCTCCCGATGAACAGTGCGGACAACGAACCGGTCGTCGTCAGACGAAACGTGGAAGGCCTGATGGTGCCCTCCGGGATCCCCGTGACGCTCCCGACTGATGCGCTGGTGTACATCACACAGGCCATGGGCGGCAGCTTCACTGTCTATTTCGAGGGCAATCTCGTTCGCGTGCCCGGGAAGGACGCGGATGCGCTGGGCAAGGAGTCCGTGACGCCGCCCGCCCTGCCGGACGACGCCACTGATGAGCAGTTCGAGGCGCTCGCCTGGGAGCAACTGAAGACCATCTACGACCCCGAGATTCCGATCAATATCGTGGAGCTCGGACTGGTTTATGAATGCGCGATCCGCCGCCTGCCCTCCGGGCAGCGCGCCGTCAGGCTGCGCATGACCGTCACGGCGCCCGGGTGCGGCATGGGCGAAATCCTGGTCGAGGAAGCCCGGCAAAAAATCGGTATCATTCCGACGGTGGCAGAGGTGGACGTGCAACTTGTCTTTGATCCGCCCTGGAGCCAGGAGATGATGTCGGAAGCAGCGCGGCTCGAAGCCGGCCTCATGTAGCAGCCCGGCCAATAACGAAAATGCGCCGTCAACTGACCCTCCTCCGGCACGCCAAGTCGTCCTGGGACGATGCCAAGCTCAAGGACCGGCACCGGCCGCTGAACGACCGGGGCGAGCGCGATGCGCCCCTGATGGGCCAGCGGCTGCGCGCTCGCGGCGCCCGCCCCACGCTCATCATCACCAGCCCGGCCGTCCGCGCGCGCCGGACAGCCCAGATCATCGCCCGCGAAATCGGCTATCCCAAGGAATTCCTCCAGCGAGAGGACGAGCTGTACCTCGCCTCTCCGGACGAGATCATGGCGGTGCTCGCCCGCCAGGACAGCAGCTTCAAGGATGTCATCGTCTGCGGTCACAACCCGGGGCTGACGGACCTGGCCAACCGCCTGACCGGCGCCGGCATAGACAACGTTCCGACCACTGGCGTGGTGGTCATCGGACTCGACCTGAGAACCTGGGCCGGCCTCAACGGTGCGCAGGGCGAACTGCTGCTGTTTGATTACCCGCGACGAGACGGTGGAAAGTCCACCTGAGGGTGCAGGCCCGATGGGAGTACAGGCCCTAGTTCGGGGACCAACAGCCAATAATGTGACGCGTGGCACGTCGGCCAGGGTCGCCCCCGATGCTAGAGTGGCGCCGCCGCGAAGCTTCCGCTCGACAAGGGCAAACCCCGGGTAATCGGGGGGCGCAAAGCCACGGATCCTGCAGCCGGAGGGCGGGCAGGATGGCCGGGCCACCGAAGGTTGGGGCTGGATCTTCCGCCGGGCATGAGCCCACTCCCTCATGGAGGATCCAGCATGCGCAGCGCCCTTTTCACTTTACCCATTCTCATGCTCGTCGCCGTGGGCGCGCGCGCCGGCGACCCCATGCAGGTCATGACCTGGGACCCCGGCTGTGAGCAGATGATGAGCACGACCTTCTTCCAGCTGCCGCCGGGGCAGTCAGTGGAAATCCCGCTGGACTTCAGCCATTGCACAGCCGAACAGCTCGGCGACCTCATCGTCTACGGCTATCGCCTGGCCAACAACTCGGCACCCCAGCTGGGCGCCCGGGACAATGTGCGCTTCACGGTTACCGATCAGGCCACCGGGTCCAGGACCTCGTCCGACACTGGTTACCTGGTGACTCCGCTGGCGACCACGGGTTACTGCGTTCTACGCGCGCAGAACATGAGCCAGCGCAAAGCACTTACCGTCAGCCTGAGATCCCGCTCCGGCCTGTGACCTGATTAAACTAAAGCTGCCAGTTTCTTTCGTCTTATGTGAGCACAAGCTTGCTAGGACTGTGCGCTGCGTCTAAAAACTACTATATAAACGCAGCGATTGAGACGTTTGTCAGTCAGCTGCAATAGCTTATCGAAAAACAACAATAGCGCGCCCACGCGCACCAGGAGACCGCCATGACCCGCCGGATTGTCTCGTTTTCTAGGGCCCTCCCAGAGCTTGTCGGCCCAGCGTTGCTGGCTCTCGGCCTGGCCATCCTCAACCCATCCTCCGCGACCGCCGCCACCGTCAGCAACGGCTGCATGCGCGACGTGTCCGGCTTTAATCTGGGTTGCACCTCCAATGACGTGAGCGTCGCGGGCGTCGCGACCAACCCTGACGGCACGCCGCGCCTGACCATCCTGGACGACGGCTGCAGATTCCCGGGCGATACGGTCGATTTCACCGCGACCTTCGACGTCCTCCTGACAGCGCAGGCGCGCTACGACATCGGCATCTATTTTGCCACCGACGGTGATGCCAATCGGGACGGCGCGCTGACGGGATCCTGCAGCATCACCACGCTGGATTCGAACAACACACCGACTTTCGTCAACCTGGACGAGGCGCCTGATTCCTGCGGCGACATCGACGCGGCCCACAACCCGCTCCAACCGACGATCACACTCCGCAGCGTCGCCTGCGTCGACCGCAACGGCGACCGCAAGCTCGACTTTCCCAACTGCATCAGCTGGCGGCAGCCGGGCGCCAATGCTCTCTGCACCCAGCCCGCAGACGCCTTTCCGGGTTCGCCTTCCAAGTGCAAGTGCGATACCGGCTTCACCCTGCCGATCGACGTGCCTCCGGCGACGATCGAGGTGACCAAGACGGCCAACAAGGCGTCGGTGGATGAGCCCGGCGGAGCAGTAACCTATACCGTCAGCGTCCGGAATTCCGGTATCGACCCCGCCAATCCCTTCACGCTGCAGAGCCTGATCGACAACAAGTTCGGCAACCTGAACGGCAAGGGGACGTGCGCCGTGCCGCAGACCATCGCGGCCAGCGCCACCTACACCTGCACATTTCCCGCGACGGTCAGCGGCAATGCCGGTCAGACCCACACCAACGTGGTGGAAGGCAAGGGCGTCGATATCCGCGCGAACGCTGCCAGTGACACGGACGACGAGTCGGTGAACATCCTGGGCCGCGAGCCAGGCATTCTCGTCACCAAGGTCGCGAACCCGACCCAGGTCCTCGAGCCAGGGGCGAACGTCGGCTACACGGTGTCCGTAAAGAACACGAGTGTCAGCAGCGACCCGGTGACGATCAACAGCCTTGCGGACGACAAGTTCGGCAACCTGGCGGGCAAGGGCACGTGCTCGGTGCCCCAGACCATTCAGCCGGGAAGCACCTACAGCTGTACGTTCACAGGGAATGTCAGCGGCGCGCCTGGTTTTGTGCACACCAACACCGTGACAGCGTCCGGCGTGGACGACGATGGTGCCAATGTGAACGGCTCCGCGTCGGCCACGGTCAACGTGCTGAACGTGCCGTCCAGCATCACAGTGACGAAGACGCCGACACCCGCCAGCCTCCCAGAGCCCGGCGGCACGGTGTCCTACGCGGTCGTCGTCAGGAATCCGTCCACGGTGGACGCAGTCACCATCTCCTCGCTGGTGGACAACAAGTTTGGCAGCCTGAACGGCAAGGGCACCTGCACCGTCCCGCGGACGATCGCGCCCGGCGGCAGCTACAACTGCAGCTTCAGTGCCACGCTCGCGGGCAATGCGGGCGGCAGCCACGTCAATACCGTGACGGCCTCCGGGCTGGACGACGACAACGATCCGGTCAGTGATTCCGGCAGCGCCACTGTCAACTTCTTCGACATCCTGCCGGCGGCGACGCTCACCAAGACAGCGAAACAAGTCGTGGCAACCTACGAAATCAAGGTCACCAACGACAAGTCGGCTGAAGATGTCTTCCTCACCAGCCTGACGGACGACAAGTTCGGCAGCCTGACCAGTGTCCATGGCGCCATCCAGAGCACGACATGTCGGGTGCCCCAGACCCTGGCGCCCATGGGGAGGACGGGTGACTCCTACACCTGCGCCTTCGATGCGGTGGTCACGTCGTCACCACACACCAACAAGGCGAGCGGCGAGGTCAGCGACGACGATGCCAATAGCGTCAGCCCGGTGCCGAGCGACACGGCCACGGTGACTTTCGAGTAATGGCGGTAGTGCCGGAATCCGGCAGTTGATCCGCGGCGACGGGGCTGGCTAATAGCCAGCCCCGTTTCTTTGCCAGCCGTTCACGGGCCGTGGCACACTCGCTGCCAGCCCCGCATCCAGCCGGAACCTCACCGAGGATCACGATGATGCCTGATCGACGGACCGAGTCCGGGTTCCCTGGCAAGTCCCTGCTGAGCGTCGCGCTGCTGTTCGGTGCCCTGGCTACTGGTCCCAGCGTGCACGCGGACGAGCACCACGGCATTCCGGCCGGCTTTACGGCGGATGGCGATCCCTACCTCGGCAGCGCCGACGCCCCCGTCACGCTCGAGGAGTGGAGCGACTACCAGTGCCCGTTCTGCCGCGGGCATTACCAGAAGACCACGCCCATGCTGCTCGAGAAATACGTGCGCCCCGGCAAGGTGCGCCTCGTGTTTCGTGACTTTCCGCTGGAGACCCTGCACCCGACATCCAGGGCCGGCCACATCGCCGCCCGTTGCGTCGGCCGACAGGGCGCCAGCCGGTACTGGGCGATGCACGAAGCCCTGTTCGAGCGCCAGGCCGAGTGGGGCCGGTTGCCGGACCCGGGCCCCTTCCTCGCCGACCTGGCCGCCGGCATCGGCGCCGACAAGGCCGCCGTCATGTCCTGCGTCGCCGGGGAGGAAGCCAGGGCAGCCGTCGCCGCCAGTGTGGCGGAAGCTAATGCTCGCAAATATTCGTCCACGCCGACGTTCCGCTTCCGCTGGGCTGCGGACAAGCGCAACCAGGACATGCTGGGCGCCTATCCGCTCAGCCGCTTCGATGAAATCCTCGGCGCCGTGCTCGCGGGCAAGGATCCGCCCGCGGAAGCAGCGCCGGAGCCGGCCGAGCTACCGCTGTGGGCGAAGCCCGAGGGCCAGGCACCGGACCCGTCACGTCCCGGCTACACGCTCACGGGAGATGCGGCCAAGGGTGCGGCCGATGCCCGGGTGACCGTGGTGGAGTTCAGCGACTTTCAGTGCCCGGCCTGCGCCAAACACGCTCTTGAAGTACAGCCGCGCATCGATGCGGCCCTCGTCTCCACCGGCAAGGTCCGCTGGATCAGCAAGCAACTGCCGCTCAAGATGCACCCGCAGGCGGCCCTGGCGGCCGCGGCCGCGGAGTGCGGCGGCGAGCAGGGGCAGTACTGGAAGATCCATCACGCTCTCTACCAGCGGCAGGCCGAGTGGGCGACGCCGGCCGCTGCGGCCGTCTTGCCCCGCCTGGCGCGGGACATCGGTCTCGACGGCGCCACCTTCGATCGCTGCTTCGGCGGGCGGGTCGCCCTCGAGCGGGTCCTGGCCGACATGTACGACGCCCAGGGTGTCGTGGAACGTACGCCGAGCTTCGTAATCCTGCCAGGGGATGGCACCGGCAGCGTCAGCGGCGGGATGCCGGCTGACGACTTCATCAAGTTTCTCGAGGGCCTGATTCAGGCCCAGAAAGCAGCGCCGCCAAAATAGGCGGGACGACGCTGGTCAGGCAGTGCGAGCCACGACACTAGGGCCGGTAGGTGTCGAGAAACTTCCCGACCACGTTCCCTTCCTCGCTTCCATCGGGGTCCGAAATCGTCCAATCGACGAGCTCCGCCTCCGGAAACGTGTACTCGTCGCCCGCTTTGTAACCCACCACTGGCACTATTTTGCTCGCGATACGGCCTGTGATCCTTCCGTCTGCGATCTTCGTCACCTGGATAAAAACGCCCTGAAACTGACCTTGACCGTCGGTTAATCTCGTCGTCACAAAGAAGGTCTGGCCTCTCGGCAACCCCACGAGGTAGCGGGCCTTCGCGTACGGGTACGTCTTGCGCGCCTGCTCAGTGTAGGGCGCGATCGCTGCGTCAAATCGTTGTGCCTGATCCGTCGTGATGGCCCGAACCGGCTGATCTGCCCGTACGTTTGGAGTTGGCTCGGCCTGCGCGGGTATAACAGGGGACACTTGAACCGCGATTACGGCGATCAACGACTTTAGGATCCAGCTCCTCATACTTGCTCTCCGACCTGCGGTCAGTTATCCAGGCGCTGCCGAACTACTCGGCCACGCACTCACAGTGGGCGTAAATCCCCCGCGGGTCGTTGAAGCGAGACAGCAACTGCAACTCCTTATCGAGCCTGGAGAGCACTGCACGCGTCATGCCGCCTGAGCCGCCCCGCATAGTAGTCAGCACGTTACCAAGACCCAGGCGACCTGCCGTGCGCACGGCCTGCGCACCAAGTTCGACCGCCAGGCGCTGCAGCAGCGTCTGCTCAGGATCCAGATAGCGGCGCCCGTAGGTCCCCTCCTCCAGTCCAGCCCGGGCAGCCGCAGCTGCGACGGCCTCATCGAGACCACCGATACGATCCACCAGGCCCCGCTCGCGGGCATCCGCCCCGATCCAGACGCGGCCACGGGCGATGCTGTCGGCCTGCTCGAAGGTCATTTCACGGGCCGCAGCGACCTTAGCGACGAAAATCCGGTAGGCCTCCTCCACACTGGCCGTCAGCACACGGCGGGCCTCATCACCGAGGGGGCGGTCCACCCGGAGCTGCCCGGCCAGACGCGTGGTGCCAAAGCCGTCGACGTGCACTCCGAGCTTCGCCAGGGTGCGCGGCACCGTGAGTACCAGGGCACCAACGCCGATGGACCCCGTAATAGTCGTGTTTCGGGCCCAGATCTCGTCGGCGACCATCGCGATGTAGTAGCCACCGGACGCGGCAACGCTGCTCATTGAGGCCACCAGGGGCTTGCCGTCGGCCTTGAGAGCCTCGAGCTCGTCGAAGATGACCTCGGAAGCAAACATGCTGCCGCCCGGGCTGTCGATGCGCAGCACGACTGCGGCCACCGAGTCGTCGAACCTGGCGCGGCGAATCTCGGCGGCCAGGGTATCGCCACCAACGACGCCGGGTGCCGCTTCGCCGTCCACGATCTCCCCAGACGCAATGATCACGGCGACATTATTGCGGTCCTTGCCATCCTGCAGGCGCTCCTCAAGGCGTGTGGCGCGCGCATAGGCCCGGAAGTCGATGGCGTTGAAACTGCCATCATCGGCCTCGTCGTCCCCCACGAGATCAGCCAGGTAGGCGTCAACGTCCGGGCGGCTCATGAGCTTGTCTACGAGGCCGGCGGACACGGCCGCTCGGGCGGCATTGCCCGTCTCCGCCTCGAGACGGCTGGCCAGTTCGTCGGCATAAGACTGGACAGCGCCGGGCTTCAGTTTCCGGGCAGCCGTTACATCCCGCTCCCAGGCGGCCCAGAGACCGCCAAGCCAGGCCTGGCTGGCCTCCTTGTCCTCGGCGGACATGTCGTCGCGGATGTACGGTTCGACGAAGGACTTGAACTCTCCGACGCGAAACACATTGAGGTCAACCTGGAGGTTTTCGAGGGCACTGCGGAAGAACGTGCGGTAATACTCGTAGCCTTCGAGATACACGAGTCCGAACTCGTGCATGATGACTTCGTCGGCCCGAGAAGCCAGGTAATACTGGTCGCGGGTATACCCGCTACCGATGGCAAGCACCTTCTTGCCGCCGTCCCGTACTTTCTGCACCTGGTCAGCGATGGCCTGCAGCTTGGCGAGGCCACCACCCTCGAGTCCATCGAGATCGAGGACCACAGCCGTGATGCGGTCGTCGCTGGCAGCCCGCTCGAGGCTGTCCGTCACGTCGCGCAACAGCGTCTGCGGGGGCACGTCATTGTTGATTTCGGCCAGAGCCCGATCCAGCGGGCTGCCTTCCAGCTGCTCCACGAGCATGCCGGTGGGATTGATGACCAGGGCCGCCGACGACGGCACGGGCACAGGCTGGCCCACCGAAACGGCCAGCAAAACACCGAAGATCGCCAGCAGCAGGATCAGGTGCAGGATCCGGCGGATGGTGTTAAGCCCGGCCCAGAGGGCCCGGAACAGATGGCGGAAGAAGCGAAAAATGAACATGTGTCGGTTCCCAACTAGCCCTTGTAACTGATGCGGTAGATCACTCCGCGCTGGTCGTCGCTCACCAGCAGCGAGCCGTCCGGAGCCACCAGGAGATCCACTGGCCTGCCCAGCACTTCATCGCCCTCCAGCCAGCCTTCGATGAAGGGCTCGTAGGACACGGCCGTATCACCCTTCAGCTGCACCAGGCTGACCCGGTAGCCCGTCTTGCCAGCCGCCTTGCTGCGGTTCCACGAGCCGTGTTCTGCAATCAGCACCTGCCCGCGATACTCGGCCGGAAACATCCGGCCCGTGTAAAACGTCACGGCCAGCGGCGCGACATGGGGGCCCAGCTTCTGGACCGGCCCGACTGCGTCGCTGCAGCGGCCCAGGCCGCCAAATTGCGGATCTGCAATCGTCCCTCCGTGACAGTAAGGGAAGCCGAAGTCGAGGCCCGTTGTCGCAGCGTGATTAAGTTCGCAGGGCGGGACGTCGTCACCCAGCATGTCGCGCCCATTGTCGGTAAACCACAGATCCTTTGACCGCGGATCCCAGGTCAGCCCGACTGAATTACGGATACCCGACGCGACCACTTCCCGCCCGCTTCCGTCCGGATTCATGCGGAGAATCACGCCGAAGCCCGGCTCGACACAGACGTTGCAGGGCGAGCCAATGGGAACATACAGCTTGTTGTCCGGGCCAACTGCGAGGTACTTCCAGGAATGCAGCACACCCTTGAATGGCAGGGCGGGATCGACCACTTCTGGCGGGGGCGCGTGTTCGACGTTCGCCTCGGCATTGGGATACCGGATAAGGCGCTTCTGCTCAGCCACATACAGCGCCCCCTGGTAGAGGGCCACGCCGTTCGGCATGGTCAGGCCCTCTGCAAACTTGAACACGGCGGGATTGGCGCCTAGCGCGTCGCGAACGGCATAAACGACGCCGCCGGACCGGGTGCCGACGAACAGGGTGCCCCTGTCGCCGAGTGCCATCGACCGGGCATTGGGCACATTCTCGACCAGGATCTCGGCGCGAAATCCAGCGGGCACGCGGAGGAACCCGGCGGGCTTGCCGGGCGGCACTTCTGACGCAACGGTCGTGCAGCCTGCCACCATCAGCATCGCCATCAGCAGAGGGAGTGACCGGGTCATTGCTGAAACTCCGAATTACTGCGTGACAAAGGCGAGCGAGAGCGCGGGGATGAACGTGATCAGGAGGACGGCGCCCAACAGTATGAGTATGAACGGCAGCGTGGCCACGCAGACCTCCAGCACAGGCCGGTTGAACCGGTAGCTCGAGATGTAAAGATTGAGTCCAATTGGTGGCAGGAGATAGCCGAGCTCCATCGTGGCCACGAAAATAATCCCCAGATGGATTGGATCAACTCCGTAGCGGGCCGCAACCGGCAGCATGAGCGGGACAACCAGCACCAGCGCGGAAAAGATGTGCAGAATGCACCCGATCAGCAGGAGAAAACAGATCAGTAGCAGCAGGAAGCTCGTCTGGTCGGAGATGTAGCGCGTGACCACTTCAATCAGCTGCTGGGGCACCTGGGCGTCGATCATGTAGTTGGTTGAGGCGAGCGAGATACCCAGGATCAGCAAAATGCCGCCAACCAGCACCATGGAATCCCGCACGATGCCCGGCAGCCGCCTCCAGGGCACCTCCCGGTAGATCAGCAATTCCACGATCAGCACGTAGACGACCGTAACGGCCGCTGCCTCGGAAACAGCGAAGTAGCCACTGTAGATCCCGCCCAGGACCACCAGGGGCAAGGGCAGTTCCCAGATGGATTCCCGCACGGCCGCCCGGACCTCCCGCCAGGAAAATTCCGCCAGCGGCCGGCGGTTGGCCCGATTGCGCCACAGGCAGAACGCCGCCAGGGCAAGCATCATCAGGACGCCGGGGACAACACCCGCCACGAACAGGGAATCGATCGAGACCCCGGCGATGATCCCGTAGATGATCAGCGGCAGCGACGGGGCAAAGAGCAGCCCGAGGCTGCCCGACGAAGTCACCAGGCCCAGGGTAAAGCGCTCGCTGTAGCCGGCCTGGACGAGCGCGGGAAAGAGCAGCGCCCCGATGGCGATGATCGTGACGCCGGAACCTCCCGTAAAGGCCGTGAACAGGGAGCAGGTGGCCACGGCGACCATGGCCAGGCCCCCGGGCAGCCAGCCGATCAGGGCAGCACTGAGCCGCACGAGCCGAGCAGCAGCCTGGCTTTCGCTGAGTACATACCCCGCAAAGGTGAACAGCGGAATGGCGAGCAGGATAGGTGTTTCCGCAATGCCGTAGATCTCAATCGGCACGGCGGTGAGATCCACCTCCGCGCGGTTGAAACCCAGCAGTGCTCCCGCCCCGATAATGGCGAAGAGCGGCGCCCCGAGCAGGGCCAGAAGCACCAGCACCAGGCCGGTCAGCATCAGGCGGCATCCGGCCCGAACGTCGAACCCGGGCGACGGAAATGCTTGGGCAGCCCACCGAGATACCGGTAGGCAATCAGCGCAAACGCCGCTGGCAGAATCGCCTGGAAAGGCCAGGCGGGCCAACCGCCAAGGACCTGATCCCCGAATTCACGGGACTGGCCGACGAAACGCCAGGAATACCAGGCCAGGACGGCCGACACGGCGGCGGCAAACAGATCCACGAGCACCGCGGTTAACCGTCGCCAGGCGGCGGGAAGAAACCGGGACAGCAGATCAATGCGGAGATGCACGTTGTCCCGGCTGGCGGCGATCGCCCCGAGCATGGCGGCCCACAGGACGAGTAGCCGAAGCGCTTCATCGGCCCAGGCGAGGCCCCCGCCGAGCACGCCGCGCAACAGTACCTGGGCAGCTGCGAGCCCGATCATGGCGAACAGCACGAGGGCCAGCAGCGTGTTCTCCAGCCAGCGACCGAGGCGTTCGGCGCGGCCGGGGGCATCGCCCGCCAGGGCGGACTCGCTCACGGAGGGGCGTCCGGCACCCGGGCGGCTGGCCGGCTCTTGCGGTAGTCCTGCAGGTGCCGACGAACCTCAGCCAGCAGCTCCGCGGAGAAGGCCCCCTTGGCCGCCATCTCGTCCATGGCTGCGGATATGGCCGCGCGCCATTCCGGAATCTCGCTCGCATTCGGCGCTACGAACTGCAGACCGTTGGCCATCAGCGCCTGCTCCGCCTTGATGTTATCAATCCGGTTTTGCGCGTCCAGCCGCTTGTAGAGACCCGATATCACCTCGCGAAGGACGGCCTGGTCGGCGGCGCTGACCGCCTGCAGGGCACCCCGGTCAATGGCGAGCACGCCGAGGGTGTAGCTGAGCGGTTGCCTGGTGACGAATTTTGTTTTGGTATACCACTGCAGGATGACGGCGCCGACTGGTGGCGTTGCAACGATGTCCAGCAAGCCGGTCTGAAGTCCCGTCAGGACGTCCGTGATCGGCAACACGACCGGCGACAGGCGCAGGGCCCGCATGGCGACAAAGCTGGTCTGATCCCCTTCCGGGACCCAGATCTTCTGGCCGCGAAGGTCCGCGAGCCCGGTCACGGGTTTGCCAGTCATGAAGTAGGCGAAGCCGCCGCCCGCGAAGCCATAGGAAACAAACCCGACCTTCTCAAGTCCGGCGGTCAGCGTCGCATCCACCTTCTGCCGGACGTAGTCCACCTCTTCCTGGGAATTGAACAGCATCGGCAGGCCGTAGATCAGGATGTCCGGGTAGCGCTCCTCGAGACCGTTCGAGGTGAACATCCCGCCCTGCAGCTGGCCGATGCGGATCTTGCGGAGGACTTTCCTGTCGTCCCCCTGAATGCCCCCGCCGTAGAACTTGAGATTTACCCGGCCACCGGTCCGGTCACGGACCTGCAGGCCCGCGGCACGCAGATCCTTCATCCACCCGGAGCCTTCCGGCGCCACCGTGGCGAGCTTGAGATCAGTAGCGGGAAGGTTGAGGGGCAGGCCGGCCAGCAGGAGCAGGCCTGCGAGTGGCAGGGGCCAGGAACGCAGCATCACCGACTCATCCTTTTACGGGTGGTGTGGACTCAGAAGTAGTCGTTCGCCGCAGCCAGGAGTTCGGCTGCCTGCTTCTGAGCGAGAATATTGAGCAGGGTATAGCCCTCCTGCCGCGGATCTGCCGCCAAAACCCGGTTGAGTAGCGCGTCATACAACTCCCGATCGTAAACCAGGCGGGCATAGCTCCGGGCGTATTCAACCAGCACACTGAGGTCCCGGCCACCGGTCAGTTCGATCGCCTTCTCGAAGTACAGCCGCCCCTGCTCAGGCTGGCCGCCCAGGGCGGGAGGCCGCAATGTGTTGAGTATCCCCAGATAGGCATTCACGGTTCCGGCGTTGGCGGGATCACCAATCACGAGCAACCGTGCAAGGACTGCCTCGATCCGGGGCAACCCGGCGAGTGCCTGCCAGTCGTCGCTGTGGGTGCGCACGTAAGCCAGGGAGCCCACCGCGAAGCTGAACAGCGCCCCGGACTCGGCTGGCTTGACCTGCCAGAGCCTGTCATCGAGGTCGGAGAACGGCACGGTCTCAAGGTCGCAGGTCGCCTTGGTGGCCACACAGGTAGCCCGCACCCCATAGTCCCGGGCCCGGCCGGCCAGAGTGGCAGCCCGGCCGGGATCCTCCACGAACACGACGGCGTAGGCGGCATACAGGCGTGCGGCGGCCCCAAGGACTGCCGGCCCCGCCTCCGGGCTGACAGCCAGGGAATCCAGCAACAGCAGATAGGCGGGCAGGCTCTCCCGCACCAACTCAGGATCGTCCTGGTTAAGGATCGCGGCGGAAAGATTGCCGGCGAAATCGTCCGCAGCAGAACTCGCGATGCTGCTGCAGCCGCTCAGCACCCCCGCGCAGGCCAGAACCAGGCTTCGTGAAACCCTGGCCCGTGATGCAGCAGCCAGGATCCGCCACCCGGTACGCGCAGGACGCACAAGCAGGAACGCCACTGCCCACGGTCCGGGGGATCAGACCTTCTCGCGAATCCGGGCCGACTTGCCGCTGCGGTCACGCAGGAAGTAGAGCTTGGCGCGACGTACAGCGCCGCGACGTTTAACCTTGATCTCGGCAACGGTCGGACTGTGGAGGGGAAATACGCGCTCTACGCCTTCGCCGTGGGAGATCTTGCGCACGGTAAACGATGAATTTAGCCCGCGATTCCGGCGCGCGATGACCACTCCTTCGTAGGCCTGGAGTCGCTCGCGAGTGCCTTCCTTGACGCGAACCTGAACCACGACGGTGTCTCCGGGCGCGAAGTCCGGCACGTCCGCCTTCAGGGCTTCAGATTCGAGGGTTTGAATGATGTTTGCCATGCTAGTAATCCCAGTGTCAGTAACCATAATTTGCAGAAATTAATTGCTTCAGCCGTCAGCCACTAAGTGGCATGTTGCTCGGCACGAAACTCGTCGAGAAGCCGGCGATCCTCGTCGCTGAGTTCCCGGTCCCCCAGCAGGTCGGGGCGCCTCAGACTGGTGCGACCCAGGGCCTGCTTGCGGCGCCAGCGCCGGATCGCCTCGTGATTTCCCTCCATCAGCACGCGCGGCACCGGCTTGCCGCAGGCAACCTCAGGCCGAGTGTAATGCGGGTAGTCCAGCAATCCGGTAGCGAAAGACTCTTCTTCTGCCGATTGCTCGTCGCCCAGCACCCCGGGACGCAGCCGGAGGGTGGCATCCAGCACCGCCATGGCGGCAATCTCCCCGCCGCTCATGACAAAGTCGCCGACTGAAATTTCCTCGTCGGCAACGATCTCAATCAGTCGTTCGTCAAAGCCCTCGTAACGGCCGGCCACCAGTACCAGTCCCGGCAACGTGGCATAGCGCTGGGCGGTGGCCTGGTCGAAGGGCTTGCCCTGCGGACTCAGGAAGACCACGGGACTGCCGGCGGGGACCTCTCCCCGGGCCGCGGCGATCGCTGTCGCGAAAGGCTCTACCCGAATGACCATTCCTGGCCCGCCACCGTAGGGCCGGTCGTCTACCGTACCGTGCACGTCAGTGGCAAAGGCCCGCGGATCGACGGGGGTCATTCGGGCGAGATTGCGCTGGATTGCCCGCCCGACGACGCCAAACTGCGCCAGTGGCGCAAGCATCTCGGGGAACAGCGTAACTACCGCCACGTGCACGTCAATTTCCTTGGCCTACTGCGTCAGGGGACCACACGGCCGACCCCGGTCAAAAGTCAGGATCCCAGTCCACCGTAATCACCCGTCGTTCGCCGTCTACAGCCTCGACCACACTGCCGTACAAGAACGGAATCAGGTGTCGACCTGTACCCACGACGATCATCACGTCATTGGCCCCGGTTTCGAACAACTGGTCGACGAAACCAAGGCTGGTACCCGCTCGGGTCCGGACCTCCATACCCTGGAGGTCTACCCAGAAAAACTCACCCGGTGCCGGAGGAACCTCAGGCTCTGCTCCCAGCTCAGGCCCCATAGTCGCCCGGTCAATTTCGATCTCCGCCCCGACCAGCGCCGCCGCAGCGTCCCGATCGTCAATGCCAGCGAGGGAGGCGACAACTCCGTCGCCGTGGGCCTGGCCCGCAATGACCTGCTGAAGCACTTCCTGGCCATCCTGGCGCAAGTACCAGGGACTGTACCGCACCACATTCACGCGCGGCGACGTGTAGGAAAACACCTTGACCCAGCCGCGAACTCCGAACACCCCGGAGATGCGGCCTATGCCGACGCGTTTACTCAGGTAACTGGCTTAGGCAGCCTTGGCATTCGACAGCTGGGCAGGCGCCTGCTGCCGAAATTCCTTCACCAGGGCAGCCACACGATCTGAAGCCTGGGCACCGACGCCGAGCCAGTACTCATAACGACCCACGTCAACGCGGAGTCGTTCCTCCGACGCCGTTGCAATCGGGCTGAAGAATCCAAGGCGCTCGATATAGCGGCCATCTCTGGCGCGCCGTGAGTCGCAGACGACGAGGTGATAGAAGGGCCGCCCCTTGGCGCCTCCGCGGGACAGACGGATAGTGACCATCGCTCTTAAGCTTCCTTATGCCAGTTTGGGATCGGTGGAACCCGATTAACCGCCGAATATTACTCGAAAAATGGCCCGATGGCACCGGTTGCAAGCTAACGGGGCAGGCCCGGGAAACCCTGCATCAGGCGCCGGAGGCCGCCGTGCCCCATCTTCTTCATCATCTTCTGCATCTGGGTGTGCTGTTTCAGGAGTCGATTGACCTCCTGGACGGGCAGTCCAGCGCCACCCGCGATCCGGCGGCGCCGGGAGCCGTCCACGATCCCGGGGCGGCGCCGCTCCCGGGGGGTCATGGAGTCGATGATGGCGATTTGGCGGCGCAGCATCTTCGCGTCGATCTGACCGGCAAGCTTCCCGGCGGACATTCCGGCAGGCAAAGGCAGTTTCTCGAGCAGGCTTTCGACCCCACCGAGGCCCGAAATCTGCTGGAGCTGGGCCCGCAGATCGTTAAGGTCGAACTGCTTGCCGGTAGACACCTTTTCGGCCAGCCGGGTCGCCGAGTCATGGTCAGCCTTCCGCTGAACTTCCTCGACGAGGCTCAGCACGTCGCCCATGCCGAGAATCCGCGACGCCATCCGGTCCGGGTGAAACGGTTCGAGTTCAGTCACCGCCTCGCCGGTGCCCAGAAACTTGATCGGCTGGCCGGTCACGGTCTTCACCGACAGGGCCGCGCCGCCGCGGGCATCGCCGTCGGCCTTCGTCAGGATCACCCCGGTCAAGGGCAAGGCGTCCGCAAAGGCCCGCGCCGAATTGACCGCGTCCTGCCCGGCCATGCTATCCACGACAAACAGCGTTTCGACCGGCTCGGTCTTGCCGCGCATGATACGCAGCTCCTCCAGCAGTTCCGCATCGAGACGGCTGCGGCCTGCGGTATCGACTATCAGCACTTCCAGCTGGTCCCGCCGGGCGTCGGCCACCGCCCGTTCGGCAATGCCCACAGGACCCAGACTGACATCGGCCGGCAAAAACGGCACGCCGATGGAGGCCGCCAGGCGCTCCAGCTGCAGGATGGCGGCCGGCCGCTGCGTGTCGGTGCTCACGAGCCCCACCCGCTTGCCGAGGCGATCGCGGATGAACAAGGCCAGCTTTGCTGCCGTCGTAGTCTTGCCGGCACCCTGGAGGCCGGCCAGCAAAATCACGGCGGGCGGCTGATGACGCAGGTTCAATTCCGCAACACCGTCACCGAGCGTCCGGGTGAGTTCTTCGTGCACGATGCGGATAAAAACCTGCCCGGGCGTCAGGCTGCGCAGCACATCGGCGCCCAGCGCCCTCTGCCGCACCATCTCGACAAGCTCGCGCACGACAGGCAGCGCCACGTCCGCTTCGATCAGGGCGCGCCGCACATCCCGGACCGCGTCCTGGATGTTTTCCTCTGTCAGGCGCCCGCGGCCCCGTACTTGCTCGAGTACAGCACGCAGCCGGTCACTTAAGGTATTAAACATGACAACGAACCCGATTGAGACGCCAATGATCAGACCAGAGTGCGCATTGTAAGCTGGCGAGGTTGCAGCCGTCGTCCGCAGTGGTCACCAGCGCAACCCACCTTGACAGCTTCGCGGCACGTTGGTCACCATCGTCGAATAGTGGCCGCATACGGGGTGTCTCACCTTGCCTGACGACGTCTCCGCCGGCCCGATGATTGGCCTGCTGGTCCTTCTCCTGCTGATCTCTGCATTCTTTTCGGGCTCCGAGACTGCCCTGCTGACTCTCAACCGGTACCGGTTGCGCCACCGGGCACGGCAGGGCCACCTCGGTGCCCGACTGGCCGAGAAGCTGCTGGCCCGCCCCGACCGGCTCATTTCCCTGATTCTGATCGGCAGCAACATCGCCAATACTCTGGCGACATCGCTGGTCACGCTGGCCGCCCTCCGCATCGGGGGCCCCGGCGGGGTCGCGGTAGCGAGCGTCGGGCTCGCCTTCGTGATCATGGTCTTCACCGACGTCATGCCAAAGACCGTCGGTGCGCTCCGCTCGGAGCGGCTTGGCCTGCCAGCGGCGGTGATCTACTACTTTCTGCTGAAGGTGACCCTGCCTGTCGTCTGGGTCGTTACGGCAATTTCCAACGGCCTGCTGCGGCTCTTCGGGGTGCGCGGGGATCAGGCGACACAGCACAACCTGACGCTCGACGAACTGCGGACGATAGTTACCGATGCGGGAGCCCTGCTACCCCGCCGGCGGCAGCGCATGCTCATGTCGATCCTTGAACTGGAAGACATGAGCGTGGATGAAATCATGATTCCCGATAACGAGCTTATCGGCATCGATCTCGACGACGAGTGGCAAGCCATCGTCGACACGATCACCCGGTCGCCCCACAGCCGGCTGCCCGTCTTTCGGGGCAACATCGAAAACTTGTTGGGCCTGCTCCACGTGCGTTCTCTCGTGGGCGCGATGTCCGGTACCCTGAATCAGGCCGCTATCGAAACACTAATGGGCGAACCCTTCTTCGTGCCCGAGGGTACGTCCGTGCACGGTCTGCTGGTGCAGTTTCACCGCACCGGTCAGCGCACGGCTTTTGTCGTCGACGAGTACGGCGACATCCAGGGCATGGTGACCATCGAGGACATCCTGGAGGAGATCCTCGGCGGGTTCTCGGCCAACTCCGACGCGACTGCGGCGGACGTGCGGAAGGACACTTCTGATGAGGCCTGGGTCGTCAATGCCGGCATCAACGTGCGGGCCCTGAACCGCATGATGCGCTGGCACTTGCCCACCGACGGTCCGATCACACTGAACGGGCTGATTCTCGAACAACTGGAGACGATTCCCGAACCTGGCGCCGTCCTTCAACTGAATGGTTACCAGGTCGAAATCATGGCAACGGGGGACAACGTGGTGAGCACTGTGCGCATCAGGCCTCGAGCGCCGGCAGCATCCGCATAATGTCCCGCAGGTGATCAGCCACTGTAATAGCCAGCCCGTTGATGGGCTGTTTGGGCGCGTTGGCCCTGGGTATCACGGCTCGGGTAAAGCCGACTTTTGCAGCCTCACGCAGGCGCTCCTCGCCGTAGGCCACCGGCCGGATCTCGCCCGCCAGGCCAACCTCACCGAACACCACCAGGTCGCGCGGCAGCGGCCGATCCCGGATACTCGAGATCACCGCCAGCAGCGCCGCCAGATCAGCGGCGGGTTCCATAATTCGCACCCCGCCGACGACATTGACAAAGATATCGTGCGCATGGGTCGCAATGCCGCCGTGCCGATGCAGGGCAGCTAGCAGCAACGTCAGCCGGTTCTGTTCCAGACCAATCGCCACCCGCCGGGGTGGTCCGCCACTGCCCTGATCGGCGAGCGCCTGAACTTCCACAAGCAGGGGCCGGCTGCCCTGATGTACCGCCGTCACCACGCTGCCGGACACGGGCTCGCCCCGCTGGGATACGAACAGGGCCGAAGGATTCCGGACTTCGCGGATCCCACCTTCCGACATAACGAAGATACCGAGCTCATTGGCAGCACCGAAGCGATTCTTGACGGTGCGCAGAATGCGGTACCTGCTGGCCACCTCACTTTCGAAATACAGGACCACGTCGACCATGTGCTCCAAAAGTCGCGGCCCCGCGATCTGTCCGTCCTTGGTAACGTGCCCGACGAGAAATACCGCAATGCCCGACTGCTTCGCGAGCCGAACCAGCAGGCCAGCGCAGGTCCGGAGCTGATTGGGTGAGCCGGGGGTGGACGGTAGCAGATCGGTGGCCATCGTCTGGATCGAATCGACGATGACGCATCCGGGCCTGGTCTCCTGGACTGCGGCGAGCACATCCTCGACCCGCGTCGTGGCTATCGCCGCGACAGAGCCGAGATCCGCGCCAAGCCGCTGCCCGCGGAGACTGATCTGCTGCAGGGACTCCTCCCCGCTCGCGTACAGCGTTCCGCCTGCGGTCTGCAGGCGCGTTGCCGCCTGCAGCAGGAGGGTGGATTTGCCAATGCCGGGATCTCCGCCCAGCAGGACGACTGAGCCCGGCACCAGCCCGCCACCCAGGGTGCGGTCGAGTTCCGTGAGACCCGTCGACACCCGAGCGACCGATTCGGTGCCTACGTCGGCGAGCCGCCGGACTGGCGAGTTGCCTGTTGGCGCCGCAACCTTCACCAGGCCGCTGGTCGCAGGTTCGAGCGAATTCCAGGCGCCGCAAGCGGGACACTGACCCTGCCACTTGGGAGTACCGCCACCGCAGTCGCTGCAAACGTAGGTCTTGTGAGCTTTGGCCATCGACGCCTCAGGGTTCAGCCGGCGGGCATTGTGGGCCGGGAAACGCCCCATTTCGAGACGCAAAACGCCGCCACTCGCCCAAAAACCACCACTCAGGTCTCAACCCTGCCCGCCTGATCCGCATACTATTTTGTAATGCTCTCACGGGACAGTCAGGGAGTCGGCCTGCCGAGCGAGGCCGCTCAGGCGGGACTTTGCGCCGTTCTGGCGCTGATCTTTGCGCTGGGTGGCGATCGGCTCGTAGGCATCGAAAGCGGCTTCTATGACCTCTGCCAGCGCCTGTCGGCGGCCACCGCCTCGGCACCGGTCGTCATCGTGAGCCCGGATGGCACCAACGGGGACTTATGGACGTTGCCGCGGCTGGATGAACTCATCACGGACGTCAAGGCTGCCGGTGCCAGGGCGATCATCCCTGCGACTGCCGCGCCGCCACCGGTCGGTCTGGACGACGTGGGCCGGCTCCGTTCCCTCATCCGGCTCGAGGAGCGTGGCGGGGCCCTGCAGAGTCGGGCCGAGCCGGGGCTTCTTCAACGTCAGCTCGCCGAAGCGGAACAGCACGTAGGCCAGCAGCAGCGGGTCGCCGCCGCGGTCCTGGCCGCTGGTAACGTGGTTCTTGGGTTGCCGACCACGGCACATCGTCTGAGCACGACCCCCGCAACCAGCGTCTGCGCGGACCGGGTCAGCGCGGCGAGCGCACGCTACGCGGGCCAGGACAGCGCCCGGCCCAATGCGGCGGCGCTGCTGCCGGCAGCCCCAATGCTCTGCGAGGCGGCAGCTGCGATCGGCCACGTCGCCCTGTTGACCGACCGAGACGGCACCGTCCGCCGCGCAGCGCCGATTCTGACAACGAATCCGGGCGCTTTGCCGTCAAGTGCATTGGCAGCCATTGGGCTGGAGGCTGACCCCCCGCGAGCCGGCGGCGCCCTGATCCGCTTCTACCGTTCACCCGACGGGGCACCAGGCTTTCCCGTAATTTCGGCCGTCGACGTGCTCAGTGGCAGGACTGACGGCGCGCTCCGTAACCGCTATGTCGTGATCGGCACGCCCGAGGCGGGCGCCACGGACAGCGTACGCACTCCGATGGCTAGCAATACCGGAGCCGCCGTGCTCATCGCCACTGATCTCGCCAACTACCTGTCGCACGAACACATCAGACGGCCCGGCTGGGCCATCTGGGTGGAAATCAGTCTCGCCCTGTTGCTCGCCGTCGTTGCTGTCTTCGGCGGCCGATTGGCGCTACCCGCGGCCACGTTCCTTGCCGTGGCGGGCATGTTGCTGCTGCTCCTGGCGGAGTACCTCCTGGTCGCCGTGGCGGGCCTCTGGCTCCAGTTTGCGGGTCTGGCGCTCTTCTGCCTGACGGGGGTCGCGATTCTGCAGTTCAGTGTGCAGATCACCCGTCGGTCACGCGGCCTCGAGGCGGATGGGACCACCGTGGCCGGAATCGGCGCTGCCGGTCTGGGCGAGGAACTGGATCTGGCATTCTCGGTGCTAAGGCAGCAGCCGACCAACGAGCGGACCAAAGTGCAGCTCTATGAACTGGCTATGGAACACGGCAAAAAGCGGAACTATGCCAAGGCCGAGCGTGTCTTCCGGTATCTCGCCGCGCGGGATCCGGGTTACCGGGATGTCGCGGCAAAGCTGGAAAAGCTGTCAGGTGCCCGCGGCGTAGCGCCACCGATGCCCCGCCCGGTCCGTGCAGAGTTCGCCACCAACGCCGCCCCACCTGCCGTCTCGCCGGCCACCCGTACGCTGGGACGCTACGAACTGGAGCGGGTGATCGGTCGCGGCGCCATGGCCACTGTGTACCTGGGCAGGGACCCCACCATCAATCGCCGGCTGGCGATCAAGACCCTGCCGCTCGCCGAGGAGTTTGCCGAAAGCGACCTGGCCACGGCCCGCTCGCACTTTCTCCGGGAAGCAGAATCGGCGGGACGCCTCAGTCATCCGTACATCATCTCGATTCATGACGCCGGCGAGGACAATCACGTCGCCTATCTGGCGATGGAATACTTCGAAGGCAAGGCCCTGAGCCAATACGCGCAGCCGGGCCGGCTGCTGCCCCCCAAGGTGGTGTTCGAGCTGATGGCAAGGGCAGCCGAGGCCTTGCACTATGCCCATAGCCAGAACGTGGTCCACCGGGATGTGAAGCCCGCAAACCTGATGTACGACGTCGCGTCGGATCGCTTCAAGCTCACGGATTTCGGCATCGCGCGACTGACAGACGCCAACCGGACCCGGACCGGAATCATTCTGGGCACGCCGTCCTACATGTCGCCGGAGCAGCTGTCCGCCAGCAAGGTCTCCGGTCAGACTGACCTCTACTCCCTGGGCGCCACCATGTATCACCTGCTGACCGGTGCTCCGCCCTTCCAGGCCGATTCCATTCCGCGGCTGATGGAAAAGATCGTCCATGATCGGCCTCGCCCGGTCGCCGACCTCCGCGACGACGTCCCCGCCGGCGTGGACATTATTCTTGAACGGGCCATGGCGAAGAGTCCGGCGGACCGGTACGAGAGTGGCAAGGCCATGGCATTGGCCCTGCGGGAGTTTTGTAGTACGTTCCCGTCGGAAATCCTATGAGCCTGCTCACCAAATTCAACAACGTCCAGCTCTCCGATACCGGCAGAGTCAGGGAGCACAATGAAGACGCCGTGGGCACCAACGGTGACACCGGCCTTCTCGTGCTCGCGGACGGCATGGGCGGCTACAACGCTGGCGAAGTAGCCAGCGGTATCGCGGTACGCACGGTACTGGAACTGGTGCCGCCGGCCTGCGAGCGCGAAGCGCGGAACGCCACGGACCCGGAAACCAGCCTGATGCGCCAGACCATCATCCTGCGGGACGCCGTTGCCCGGGCCAACCGGGTGATTCATCAAACCGCCCAGATGCAACCCCAGTGCGAGGGCATGGGAACCACGATCGTGGCCTGCCTCTTCTACGATAACCGGGTATCCATTGCCCACGTCGGGGACTCGCGACTGTATCGCTTCCGGCGCAACCGTTTCGAACAATTGACGATGGACCACTCCCTGCTCCAGGAACTGGTGGACCGGGGCTTCTATTCCCAGGAGGAGGCCGCCCGATCGACCAACCGCAACTACGTCACCCGCGCGCTGGGCGTGGAATCTGAGGTGCAGGTGGAGGTACAGGAAGTGGAGGTCCAGGAAGGGGATATCTACCTGCTGTGTTCTGACGGTCTTCCCGACATGGTGGAGGACGAGGATATTCACTTAACGATCAGCACTTTTAGTGCTAATCTTCAAATGGCGGGCCAACAGCTGATTCAGCTTAGCAATGACCACGGGGGCAAGGACAATGTCTCAGTCATCCTCACCCAGGTCGTGGAGCCCTTTCCCGCCAGGACCAGCGTCTTCGCGCAATTTCGGCGCATGTTTCAGTAGCGCATCTGTTAACAACATTGGGCAGGCATTCCGGTCATGGCAAGACTGCTTCTGAGCCTCGACGGACAGGTTCTCGCCGAATACAACATGTCCAAGGAGCGGTACACGGTAGGCCGACTCCAGGACAATGACATTCGGATCGATAACCCCACGATCAGCGGGCACCATTCGCTCGTTATCAACATCCTCAATGACTCCTTCCTCGAGGATCTGAACAGCACCAACGGCACCTACGTCAACGGGCGCCTGATCAAGAAGCATGCCCTGCAGAACGGGGACGTGGTCACCGTGGGCCGGCACCAGCTGCGCTTCCTCGACGGCACGGCTGACGAGGAAGACGAGTTCGCCAGCACGATGGTCATTGAACGGCAGGCCGGCGGTATCGAGGCGCTGGCTAAGGCAGCTGCACTGTCTGCCAGCATGAATGGCGGGTTGAATGCCGGAGGGGAACCAGCAGCCAGGGCGCGGTTGGTCGGTGGTGAACCGACAGCGAAACCGCTGGCCTTCGCGAAAGTCCAGGTCCTTAACGGCTCGTTCGCCGGACGCGAGATCACGCTGAACAAGGCATTGACCACGCTGGGACGCCCGGGAGTCCAGGTGGTCGCCATTACCCGGCGCGCCGATGGCTATCACCTGGTGCAGGTCGAGAACACGTCGGACACGGATCAGCCAAAGCTCAATGGCCAGGACCTGGGGCCCCAGGCGCGCAAGCTCGCCGACAATGACGTGATCGAGATCATCGGCATCAAGATGGGCTTTTTTCTGATCTGACCGGCACGCCAGTCAGTGCCGGAATCGACTCCGCAATGGTCACGCTTCCGTGCAGTTTCTCGCAATCAAGGCGGGCAAGCAGGGGCTGCGCCGCCTCGAAGAGCCAAGATGCGAGGTGCGGAGTCACCTGTTACCGAACGTGGGAGTGAGGGGCAAGATACGCCAGCCTCACAGCAGCTCCTGGAGCTGCTTCCGGGAGAGCTTGGCGTCCCGCAGGATGCCTCGCCAACAGTCCCGGGCCGATCGTCTCGCCGGAGTGAACCGGCACGACGGTTGCACGACCATCAGGGTGACGAAAGAAATGATGACTGCCCTTCGTTCGGATCAACTCGAAACCCGCTCGGCCCAGGGCAGCCGCGAGGTCCTTGCCCTTGACGGCCGGGAAGGACGTCACGCGCCGACCGTAACGCGCTGCACTCCCACGAAATCGAGCCGCTGCAGGGGCGCACCCTGGACTTCGAGGCAAAGCTCGATGGCTTCCTTCACCCGAAGCATCAGTTCGTCGAGTGAGCGCGCCTGAGTGTGGCAGCCGGGCAAGGCCGGAACGGTGGCAACGAAAAAGCCTTCCGAGTCCTTCTCGACGACAACATCAAATTCCTGGGTCATGGCTACCTCCACGGGTGATTCTACTCGCTGGCGGGGCACACGCCGCAACGACTGCTGTCGAGGCCTGAGAGTATAGGCCGAACAAAGCGCCGCCTTTTCTTCCGGGGCTCCTTGGGGCGAGCGTCGCCGCGTCGCTTCCCTGACCGACACGCCAGTCACTGCCGGAATCGACTCCGCAATGGTCACGCTTCCGTGCAGTTTCTTGCACTGCGCCACTGGGTGAGCGCACACCGGCCCGGCTGGCTCCACTCCGGCTGACGCTCGACGGGTCTCAACTCAGCACCAGCGTCCCCTGACGCGGCGGTCCGCGCCCCGGCAGCTGCGGCACCGTGCTCTCTGACGTCGGTGAGTGGCGATCACCCGCACCTGCCCGCCACACCCCTCGCAGCGCTCAAGGTCGAGTTTGAACACCTGCTTCAGCCGCTGCGCCCAGCTCATCGCCCGGTGTTGCTCCGCCGGGGTCCGAGGCTCAATCGCTGGTGTTCTTTTGCCCCGCCCGGCCGGGGTGATCAGTGCCCGCCACGCACTGTGCGGCTCGAAGAGCCCTTTTTTGTGCTATCCCATTCACACTTATGTATATACTCACCCGTATATACTTCGTGCTGGAGGCGCAGCCATGAAAACCGCAAAAGTCTTCAAGCAGGGAAACAGTCAGGCTGTACGGCTGCCCAAGGAATTTCGTCTATCCGAAGACGAAGTGGAAATCCGTCGCGAAGGTGAAGCGATTGTGCTGTTGCCAAAAGTGGCAGCCCGCTGGCGGCATGTCCGTGCCTGTCTGGGGAAATTCAAGGGTGAATTTGCCCGCAATCAACCCCTCAAGCCTGACCAGCGGGACTGGTAGGCGTGGATTACCTGCTGGATACCGACACCTGCATTTATCTACTCACCGGCAATCAGCCGGGCTACCAGCGCAACATTCTCGCCAGGCTGGATGCGCTGCCACGCAATGAGCGCCCCAAGATATCCACCATTGTCTTGTCCGAGCTGCGATATGGCGTGCGGAAAAGTCGCTGGCGAAAGGCCAATCAGACGTTGCTGGAGAAGTTTCTGCTGGATTTTGATGTGCATGACTATGGCGCCGGTGCAACTGTTCTATACGGGGAGTTGCGCGCCGATCTGGAAAAACGCGGACAACCCATTGGCCCATTGGACATGATGATTGCCGCCCACGCGCTGTCACTGGATGCAACACTGGTGACTCACAACACCCGCGAGTTCGCGAGGGTGAAGGGGCTGCGGATGGAGGATTGGGTGGGTTGAAGGCCGCGCAACTTGTGGGCGTTTCCCGAGCTACGGCCAGATCGTGTTGACGCCGGTAGGCATCCAGCGGAGCGATATGCCGTGCGCGCCAAACTGGCGGAACTGAACTTGCGGGAGCACGACATCGCCGATGCCGCTGCCTGGGCGCGGCAGCGGAGCTCATCCGGGTGCTCGCCTATCCACAATTCAAGCTCTCGCCGGATGAACAGCAGGAACTGCTGGCCAACTATTTGCCTTCCTGCAAAACCGTCGGCACTCCCAGCCCGCCTCCTGCAACGCCGGCTTGTGGCGACCGCTTCGACGTGCCCTTTCTGCAGCTTGCTGTCGCAGGTAAAGCCGCTACGCTGGTCACGGGCGACCAGGACTTGCTCAGCCTTGCCGGCGCATTTGCCTGCCCCATCGTCACCGCCGAACAACTCATGAAAACTTTGTTTTCATA
>CAYMKJ010000012.1:0-26733 GCA_964391025.1 uncultured Chromatiaceae bacterium | reverse complement strand
AGAATGCGCGGCATCTTAACGATAGCGCGTCGGATCCGCCACGCCGGCCGCAGCAAATCCGCCACTTCGCAGCCGGCAGGCAGCACAATTTCCGCAGGCCTCCCCCGCCACCGTGGCCTGGTAACAGGACACCGTGGCGCTGAAATCCACGCCCAGCGCGACTCCCGTCCGGACGATCTCAGCCTTGCTCAGCAGCAGCAGGGGCGTGTGCACCACAATGGGCCGGCCCTCCACGCCCCGCCGGGTGGCGAGGTTTGCGAGCTGCTGGAAGGCATCCAGATAGGCAGGGCGGCAGTCCGGGTAGCCTGAGTAGTCCACGGCGTTCATCCCGGCGTAGATGCGGTCTGCATCCAGCACTTCGGCCAGACCCAGCGCAAAGGCCAGGAACACGGTATTGCGGGCCGGGACGTAGGTTATGGGGATGCCGGGCCCCGAATCCATCGGGACCGTGAGCTGCTGATCGGTCAATGCGGAGCCGCCGAACTCGCCGAGACCAATGGTCAGGGTCCGGTGTTCTATGGCACCGAGCGCCCGGGCAATCCGGTTGGCAGCGTCCAGCTCCGCCCGGTGTCGCTGGCCGTAATCGAAACTTAAGGCGTGGCACTCGTAACCGTCCCGTCGGGCCAGGGCGAGGCAGGTGGCCGAATCCATGCCCCCTGACAGGAGGACGACTGCCCGCGTCGTAGCCACACCCATCATTCAATGGCCCGGACTGTCGCCCCAGAGGTACTTGTGCAGCTGGACCTGCAGGCGCACGGGCAGCCGGTCCTTGAGGATCCAGTCTGCCAGTTCCCGCGCCGGCTGCTGCTCCCAGGCCGGCGAGAACAGGACCTCGCACCGGGCAGCAAGCCCATGCTGGCCCAGTTGGTCCCGGGCCCACTCGTAGTCGGGCCGGTTGCAGATTACAAACTTGATCTGGTCCTCCGGCTTCAGGTGCGGCAGGTTGGTCCAGAGATTGCGCTCACATTCTCCCGAAGCCGGGGTCTTCAGGTCGAGCACAACCGCCACCCGCCGATCGACGACGGCGATATCGAGGGCGCCGCTGGTTTCCAGGGAGACCTGGTAACCAGCGTCACACAGCGCCAGCAGCAGGTCGAGACAGGCGGGCTGGGCCAGGGGTTCACCACCGGTCACGCACACATACCGGACCTGAAAGGCCGCCACGCGCGCCAGAACGTCCGCAAGACTCACCCGCTGTCCGCCGTGGAAGGCGTAGACGGTGTCGCAATACCCACAGCGCAGCGGGCAACCGGTGAGGCGCACGAAGGCTGTGGGGTACCCGACCGGGCGGGATTCCCCCTGGATCGAATGGAAGATCTCGGTAATGCGCAAGGCAGACAAGGGCTGGTCCCGGACCGGCACGCGACGGGCGCTAGAGCCCTTCGCTGGTCATCCGCCCGAGCCGCTGACCAGCAAGCCGCGCCGCATCGGTCTCCGGGTAGTTCGAGACGACGGTCTGCAGTGCCTTGCGCGCCGCATCGAAGCGCTTCAATTCGTAGTTGCAGAAACCAATCTTGAGGAGCGCATCCGGTATTTTGCGGGACTGAGGGTACTTCTCCACGACCACGGAGAATTCGGGCAGAGCCTTGTCGTAGCTCTGGCTGACGTAGTGGGTTTCCGCCAGCCAGTATTGCGCGTTGTCCAACAAAGAACTGTCCGGGAAGGCGATCATGAACTGCTTGAGGGCAGCGCTCGCCTCCTTGTACCGGCCCTGCTTCAGCAATTCGAAAGCGGCCTGGTAGTTAGCCTGATCGGTACCCTCCGGCACCGGCAGCTGCCCGGGGCGGAGCTCGCCGCCGTCGAGTACGCGACGCGCATCGGTGCTGGTGACCCGGCGATCACCCACAGCTTTCTCGAGATTCTGCAGCCGCTGGTCCACGTCGACGTACTGCTGCTTCTGCGCCGCTCCCGCCTGGTCCAGCTTGAACTGGAGCTGGTCGACTTGCTCGCGCAACGCCTGGGTATCCTTCTGCAGTTGCTCGAGCTGCTTCAGCAGATTGACGAGGCCTTCGCTGTCGATCACCCGCTCGACCCGCGTCACCCGGGAGTCGAGCTCCGCCAGCTTGATGTTCGTCGGATCCTCCTCGGGTGGGGTCATCAGGGCGCACCCGGAGATCAGGACCGTGGCGAGGACCGTCGAACGAAGACCGGCAGCGACGAAGCCCATAGCACCTATTGCCCGTAGACGATCTCGACGCGGCGGTTCAGCGCCCAGGCCTCGTCATCGCTGCCGATGGCAGCCGGCCGCTCTTCACCGAAGCTCACCGTCACGATCTGGTCGGAGACTGCGCCCTGCAGCAGGAGCACACTGCGCACCGACTGAGCCCGCTTCTCACCCAGACCGATGTTGTACTCCCGGCTGCCACGCTCGTCGGCGTGCCCCTCAAGGCGCACTCGCGACGCGGGATGGGCAGAGAGGTACCTGGCGTGGGCCTGCAGAACGGCGTTGTACTCGGGCTTGATATCGAACCGGTCGAACTCGAAGTAGATGATGCGATTCTCCTGGGAGGCTCCGGGCCCGCCCAGGGCACCGGCGCCCGTAGTGGCGCCGCCCATCTCGCCACCCGTGCTCGTGCCCGAATCGGTCACCCCGGAGGACGCCGCGCCGCCCGTCGGGACTGTCCCGGCAGCACTCTCGTCGACGGTTGACTTTGAAGGACCCGCGCACGCCGCCACGAGAGTGACGATCAGCAGGGCAGCAAGTGTCTTGAGATTGGTCATGGTCATCAACTCCTGAGACTGTTCTGCTAAAACAACAAGACTGGCGAGCTTCTAGTTGGCCACAAATGGAGACCAGGCCGGCTCCCGCACATCGCCTTCCAGCTCAGGGATGCGACTCTTGATCCGGCCGTTGGTACTGACGGTGGCCAGCACCCCGCGCGCGCCCTCGCGGGTAGCGAAGATCAGCATTTCACCATTGGGCGCAAAGCTCGGCGATTCATCGAGCCGCCCATCCGACAGCACCTCGGTGGTGGATCGCGCCAGATCGATGAGCGCAATTCTATAGTTGCCGCGGTCGTTATGCACTACGGCGAGTTGCTTGCCATCGGGCGCCACCCGGGGTCTGGCGTTGTAGGGGCCCTCGAAGGTGACCCGTTGCACGTTGCCGCCATCCGCCGCAATCCGGTAGATCTGCGGCCCCCCTGCAGCATCCGACGTAAAATAAACCTGCTGGCCGTCCAGGGACCAGGCGGGCTCCGTGTCGATAGCCGAGCCGCTCGTCAGCCGGGTCAATACCTGGGTACTGAGGTCCAGAGTGTAGATATCGAGATTGCCGTCCTGCCGGGAAAGGGACAACGCGAGCGACTTTCCGTCCGGCGACCAGGCCGGGGCGCCATTGACGCCGGGTCGCGCCGAGACCCTCTTTCGCGCGCCAGAGCGCAGGTCCTGCAAATAGATTTCCGACCGGTTGGCCTCGAAGGAGACATAGGCAATCTGCCGCCCGTCCGGCGACCAGGCGGGCGACATGATGGGTTGCGGGGAATCGACCATGACGCGAACATTTTGGCCATCCGCATCCGCCACGACGAGACGGTAGTTGCTCTTGCCCTGGCCCTGGCCCTGGCCCTGATTGCGCACTACCGTAACGTAGGCGATCCGCGTGGAGAAGATGCCGCGAATGCCCGTCAGCTTCTCATAGATGAGATCCGCCACCCGGTGACAGCTGCGCCGAAAATCCGCCGCCGTGGCCGGCTGCCGGTAACCCAGTAGCTGCTCGCCCCGGACCACGTCGAACACCTGGAACTGGATCTCGTACTGGTCCGGTCCCGGCTGGAGGACCCGGCCGATGACCAGAAACTCGCTGCCCTGGGTACGCCAGTCCCCAAAGTCGACGTCGGCGCCGGTGGTCGGCTTTTGCAGCATGTCCTTCCGGTCCAGCGGCTCAAACCGTCCGGAGCGGGCCAGGTCGGCAGCCACGATACTGGCAGCATCCAGGGGTGCTGCTGCACCAGCGCCCTGCCAGCCGAAGGGCACGACGGCAATCGGGAGCGCCTTGTCCACGCCCTCCGTGATCTGAATCTGCAGTTCGGCCCGCAATGGCGTGGCGGTCAGCACCAGAAGGGCAGCAAGTACTGTGAGGAGTTGGCGCATGAGTCAGGGCTTCCTTGGCCCGGGATCCCGGGCGGCGGCTATTGTTCCGGTTTGAACGTAAAGCGCAAGCTGCGATCGAAAAGCGCGGCATCGTCAGGCAGTGGCAGGGGCGATGCTTTCAGGACCGCCCGCTCGATGGAGCGGCAAACCGCCTCGTCCCCATTGCAGCTGACAATCTGGGCACCGATGACTACCCCGCCTGGAATCTGCGTGACTAAAACCACGGCCTCCAGTCCGGCCCTGGTACCGGGTGGTCGAATCCAGTTGCGCGTCACCTTCTGGCTGATCATGCCCAAATAATCGGCCAGCGCACCGGACCGCGTGGCCGCCAGCAGGTGTTCCTCCGCCTCGAGCTGCCGGGCGATCTCGAGCCGCGCTGCCTCTTCCTTGACCTGTGCTGCCTTGAGCCTCGCTGCCTCGATCTTGTCCGCCTGAAGCTTTTCCGCCACGGCCTTCTCCCGTTCCTGCTTTTCCTGTTTTTCCTGTTTTTCCTGTTTTTCCTGTTTTTCCGCAGCCTGCTGCGCCTTGATCTGCTCTGTGCGCTGTTTCTCCTGCAACGCCTTCTCCCGCTCTAGGGCCTGCTGGCGGTCCTTCTCCTGCTTCTGCTGCTCGGCCTTGCGTTCCTCAACCCTGGGATCCGGCTTCGTTACTGGCTTCGTTACTGGCTTCGTTTCCGGCCGGGGTTTTGGGCTGGATTGGGGGGGCGCCGTCGGGGATTGGCGCGTTGCATTGGCATCCACGACGGTGGCCTTGATGGCGAGTTGGGTCGGCGGCGGGGAGCGCGGCAGCGTCAGTCCACCCATGAGGACCAGGAGCAGGAGCAGCCCGTGACCCGCCAGGGACCAGCGGAACGCCCGGTCCGGGACCGAAGCCCCGCCCGCAGTCAGCGCGACGGCAGCCACGTCAGCGGCCTCCTTCCGGTTCCGGCTCTATCCGCTTGCGTCATCCGTGACCGCTCTCTTGCCTCTGAAGTACTAGCTGCGTCGTCGGGGGCTGGCTGGCGCCGTGGTGAGAAAGCCCACGTTTTCGGCCCCGGCCTGCTGGAGCAGGACCATCGCCTGGACCACCGCGCCATAGGCCACTCGCTGGTCTGCTTTGAGCAGCACGGGGGTCTTCGGGTTCCGCCGGAGCACGGCGGCGGCCAGTTCAACCACCCGCTCGGCAACAAGCGGCGTGTCCTCGTCATCGCCCACACTCAGGTAAAGGTCGCCGTCCGCGTCAATCGACAACACCAGTGGCTCCCGGTTCTGCGGCGTATCAATGGGATCAGCCGCGGCCTGGGGCAACTGCACGTCAACTCCCTGCGTGAGCAGGGGCGCCGTCACCATGAAAATCACGAGTAACACGAGCATCACGTCGATGTAGGGAACGACGTTGATCTCCGCCATCAGTCGTCGCTTGCGTGGCTTGCGCATCGGCTTATCGGGCGCTCGCGGGCGGCACGCCCTGCTGGCCTGATGGCTGGCCCTGCGCGTGCGATCTGGTGTGGGCGTGGCGCTGCAGGACGCTGAAGAACTCCTCGATAAAGCTGTCGTAGCGCACTTCGAGGCGGCTCACCTTGTCGGCGTACCGGTTGTAGGCGATTACGGCCGGGATCGCCGCGAACAGGCCGATGGCCGTCGCAATCAGCGCCTCCGAAATACCGGGCGCCACCGCGGCCAGGGTGGCGGACTGGACGTTGCCGAGCCCACGAAACGAATTCATGATGCCCCAGACCGTCCCGAACAGGCCGACGTAGGGGCTCGTGGAGCCGATGGTCGCCAGCGTGGATAGGCTTTCTTCCAGCCGATCCATCTCCCGCATCTGAGCCACGTGCATGGCTCGGCGGACGCCCTCCAGGATCTGATCCGCCGCCATGCCCGGCTGGTTCGTCAGGCGCCGGAACTCGCGGAAGCCCGCCTCGAAGAGACCCGCCATGTCGGACGGTGGCTCACCACCCTGGGTCACGTCGCGGTAGATGGCCGACAGGTCGCCGCCTGACCAGAAGCTCGTCTCAAAAGCATCGGAGCCCGATGCCGCTTCGTTGAGCACACGCCGCTTCC
This sequence comes from uncultured Chromatiaceae bacterium, assembly GCA_964391025.1. GTDB lineage: Bacteria > Pseudomonadota > Gammaproteobacteria > Steroidobacterales > SHZI01. The sequence goes on along the minus strand of CAYMKJ010000012.1, from coordinate 20,599 downwards.
GCACGATGATCGCCCAGGACGTAACTGATGCGGCCAACAGCAACAGCATGACGAGCTGGACAACCGCGCTGGCGGACAGGATCAGGTCGAGAATAGAGGTATGGGCCGGCATCTCAGGTTTCCTCAGAATCGAACAAGCTGGTCCCGGCATCCGCCAGGCCTCGGGGTGGCTGCAGGCCGAAGTGCTGGTAAGCGCGCCGGGTGGCCACGCGGCCGCGAGCGGTGCGACTCATGTAGCCCTGCTGGATCAGGAAGGGCTCCAGCACATCCTCGATGGTGCCCCGCTCCTCACCAAGGGCAGCCGCCAGTGACTCCACACCCACCGGTCCGCCGTCGAAGCGCTCGATGATCAGTGTGAGCAGGCGACGGTCAAGCAGGTCGAAACCGTTGGGATCCACGTCCAGCAGGTCCATGGCAGAGCACGCAGTGGCCTCGTCGATGCGCCCGTTGCCCTCAACCTGGGCAAAGTCGCGGACCCGGCGCAGCAGTCGGTTGGCAATGCGGGGGGTACCCCGGGACCGGTCGGCCAGCTGCCAGGCGCCACCATCGTCCAGCGCCACGCCGAGAATGCGGGCGGAACGCAGGAGGATCTCGTGCAACTCCTCACGTCCGTAGAACTCCAGGCGCTGGACGATGCCGAAACGGTCCCGCAGCGGCGAGGTAAGCAGGCCAGCCCTGGTCGTGGCGCCCACCAGCGTAAAGGGCGGCAGATCCAGCTTGATGGAGCGCGCCGCCGGACCCTCGCCAATCATGATATCGAGCTGGAAGTCCTCCATGGCGGGGTACAGCACTTCCTCGACCACGGGACTAAGCCTGTGAATCTCGTCGACAAACAGCACGTCCCGCGGCTCCAGATTGGTCAGCATCGCGGCCAGATCACCCGGTCGCTCGAGCACCGGACCCGACGTGTGGCGCAGATTGACGCCCAGCTCATTGGCAAGGATATGGGCCAGCGTGGTCTTGCCCAGCCCGGGCGGGCCAAAGATCAGGGTGTGGTCGAGCGCCTCGCCGCGCTGCCGGGCAGCCGTGATGAAAACGTGAAGCTGCCGTTTCACCGAGGCCTGGCCCACGTAGTCAGCCAGGCGCTGCGGACGAATCGAGCGGTCGATTTCGTCATCGCCCAGCGACACCGTCGTGACCAGTCGTTCACCCGTCGCCATACTCAGCTCTTTGCACCCGCCACGGACCGCAGTACGGCCCGTAGCAGTTCTTCAATCGAGGTTACCGACTCCGGCACCCGGTCCAGCATGCGCCGCGCTTCGGGCGCCTTGTAGCCCAGGGCTACCAGCGCATCGAGCGCCTCCGCCCGTGGCTCTGCAGGAATGGCCGTGCGCCCATCGCCGGCGCTGACCAGGCCCGGATGCCGGACCCGGTCCCGCATCTCGATGATGAGGCGCTCTGCCGTCTTCCGCCCAATGCCAGGCAGTCGAACCAGGGACTCCACATCATCCGTCTCCACGGCGCGCACGAAATCGTCGACCGTCATGCCGGACAGGACGCCCAACGCTGTCTTGGCGCCAACGCCGCTGACCTTCAACAGATCCCGAAACAACCGTCGCTCCGTTTCCGTCGAGAACCCGAACAGGGTGTGGTGGTCCTCCCGGACGAGCAAATGGGTACGCAGGTGAACAGGCTGGCCCACGTCCGGCAGGCGGAAGCAGGTGGACAGCGGCGCCAGGATTTCATAACCCACTCCACCGACTTCGACCAGAAGGAACGGCGGCTCCTTGTGGGCCAGCACGCCACGCAGGGAGCCAATCATCGGCGCAGCCCCCGGCCAGCCTCGCGCCTTCGGGACCGGATCGGTGGCCTTGCACCTTTGAGGGACAACGACGGGGCCAAAGACGCGGCCAAAGACGCGGGCAGGCTGGCCAGCCGGGCGAGCAAGGGGCGTGTGTGTGCGTGACACAGGGCGACGGCCAGCGCATCCGCGGCATCAGCCTGGAGTGTCTCCCGATGCTTCAGCAACACCGCCACCATGTGACTGACTTGGGCCTTGTCCGCGTGACCGATACCCACGATGGCCTGCTTGATGGCGCGGGCCGCGTACTCGAACACCTCGGCGCCCACGGCAAAGGTGGCACAGATCGCCGCCGAGCGCGCCTGGCCGAGCTTGAGCGCCGAATCCGCATTGCGGGCCATGAACACCTGTTCCACCGCCACCGCCGTGGGCCGGTACTGGAGCATAAGCTCCTGCACCCCCGAGAAAATCAACTGGAGACGGGCCGGCAGGCCATTATCAACTGTGCGGATGCAACCGCTGGCGACGTGGACGGATCGTCGCCCGTCCGAGTCGATGATGCCGAAACCCGTGATCCGGGATCCGGGATCGATGCCAAGTATCCGGACGGGACCGATCAACACACCTGGCCTTTACGTCTGCCTGTATTGGGGGCCTGCATCAGAAGCGCAGGTTGAAGCCAATATTCATGCCCGTGTCAAAGTGGGTTGATGGGCGGTTGTCATAGTCCGCACGAACGTAGCGGGCACCCAGGTAGACCTCGGCCTGGCGGGTGACGCTGTAGCCAAACCGCACCGTGCCGTCCAGATACTCCTCCGCGTCCCCACCCGAGAGCACCTCCGGCGCCCAGTACCCCTCGGCAGACAGCGCAAAGCGTTCGTAGCGGGGCAAGGCCCAGCGCACCGAACCGCCCAACCCAAGCGCGTAGCCGTCCCGCTGACTGCCATCGCCATCCAGATACGCGAGCCGGGCACCGAGACCGCCGGTCAGCTTTTCCCCGGCGGTTGCCACGTCGCCAGTAACCAGCAGGCCGGCACTGATCACGCTACCGGAATCGCTATTGTGCAGCACGCCCCCTTCGATCCGCAGGTTGTCCTGCAGTGTCAGCGTAAAAACGGACCGGAACGCGTCTTCGTTGACACTGATGTCGAGCTCATGGGCCACTGCCGCAGAAGACAGGCTAGAAAGACCAAAAAGCAACAGAACAGCCGGGCCCGGACGGGCCAGCCCAAATAAACCGCGCATAAGGCACTCCCCGCAACAACGGGGACATGATAACCGAATTGGAATCAGTGATTGATGGCGTGCAGGGCCCGGCGGTCGACGGACAGGGCGGCTTCGTGCAGCGCTTCAGTCAGTGTCGGGTGTGCGTGGATCGTACGCTGCAGGTCCTCGGCACTGGCCTGAAACTCCATGGCGACCACGGCCTCGCCGATCAACTCGCCGGCCATGGGCCCGACGATGTGCACGCCGAGCACCCGGTCAGTCCCAGTGTCCGCCAGAACCTTGACCAGACCCGCAGCCTGCTCCATGGCCCTGGCTCGCCCGCTGGCCGCAAAGTTGAAGGTGCCTACCTTGTAGTCCACCCGGGCCTCCTTCAGCTGCTCCTCCGTCTGGCCAACCCAGGCAATTTCCGGTGCCGTGTAGATGACGCTGGGGATCACGTCGTAGTTCACATGACCGGCCCGGCCGGCGATCAGGTCCGCCACCATCACGCCCTCTTCCGAGCCCTTGTGCGCCAGCATGGGACCGCGGACCACATCACCCACCGCCCAGACGTTCGGTGCGGTTGCCCGGCACTCCCCGTCCACCTCGATGAAGCCCCGGTCGGACAGCTTCACGCCAGCGAGCGGATCGAGCAATCCTTCCGTGTTCGGCCGGCGGCCGACGGCGACGATCAACCGCTCCACTTCCAGTGTGTGCCGGCCGCGTTCATCTTCATAGGTCAGGGCCACACCGGCCGGACCGCGCTCTGCCGCTGTAACTTTTGCGCCAAGACGGATATCGAGGCCCTGTTTCTTGAACTGCCGCTGGGCATCCTTCGCAATCTGGCCATCGACCATGAACAGGAACCGGTCCATGGCTTCGAGCACCGTCACCTGGGCACCGAGCCGTTGCCAGACGCTGCCGAGTTCCAGTCCGATGACCCCGCCGCCGATCACGCCAAGCCGGGCAGGAACGGCCGCCAGATCCAGCCCTCCCCAGGAATCAATGATGACCTCGCCATCGAAGCGGGCAAACGGCAGTTCGATGGGCGTGGAGCCGGTGGCCAGCACCACGTGTTCCGCTTCGAGTAATTCGGGCTCGCCTCCCTGCGGCGTAAAACGAACTTTGTTGCCGGGCAGGAGATGCCCACGCCCAAACAGCCCAGTGACGCCATTGGACTTGAACAACTCCTGGATGCCACCGCTGAACTGGCGAACGATCCGGGCCTTGCGTGCCTGCATGGCCGCCAGATCCAGTTCGGGGGGATTGACCCGGATGCCGTGACTCGCGAATTCGTGACCCGCCCGGTGAAACAGCTCCGACGATTCGAGCAGCGCTTTGGACGGTATGCAGCCGGCGTTGAGACAAGTGCCGCCGAACGCGGGTTGGCCATCGCGGTTTTGCCAGGCGTCGATGCAGGCGACCCGCAGGCCGTTCTGTGCAGCACGAATGGCGCCGACATAGCCGGCCGGCCCACCGCCGATGACGACCACGTCGTACTTGCCGCCCCCACGCGTACCGGATCCTGTCACGGGTCAGACTCCGAGCAGCAGGCGGGCGGGATCCTCGAGCGCGTCCTTCATCGCGACCAGGAATTGCACGGCTTCCCGGCCATCGATGATCCGGTGGTCGTAGGTCAGCGCCACGTACATCATCGGCCGCGCCACGATCTGGCCCTCCACAACGACCGGCCGCTCCTGGATCTTGTGCATACCCAGGATGCCGCTCTGGGGCGGGTTCAGAATCGGCGTGGAAAGGAGTGAGCCGAACACGCCGCCATTCGTGATGGTGAAGGTGCCGCCGGTAAGATCCTCCATGCCAAGCGCGCCCTCGCGCGCCTTGCGACCGAACTCACCAATCGCAGTCTCGATGCCCGGGAAAGTGCACCGGTCCGCGTCGCGGAGCACGGGGACGATCAGCCCCCGGTCGGTGGAGACCGCGATGCCGATGTCATAGTAGTCGTGGTAGACGATTTCGTTGCCCTCCACCGACGCATTGACCACCGGGTAGCGGTGCAACGCCTCGATGGCGGCCTTGACGAAGAACCCCATGAAGCCGAGCTTCACGCCGTGCTGCTTCTCAAAGGTGTCCTTGTAGCGGCTGCGCAGCGCGATGACGGCCGACAGATCGACTTCATTGAAAGTGGTCAGCATGGCCGCGTTCTGCTGGGCCTCCACCATGCGCTCGGCAATCCGGGCGCGCAGACGGCTCATGGCCACGCGGCGCTCTGTCCGCCCACCCGGGGCGATGATGGGTGCAGCAGCCGGTGCCGGTGATGGTGCCTGCAGCACATCCGACTTCAGGATCCGGCCATCGCGCCCGGTGCCCTGGATCGTGGCCGGGTCAATGCCTTTCTCCTGGAGCACGCGACGGGCCGCGGGGCCGGTCTTGCCGGTGCTCTTGCCAGGAGCGGCGGCAACCGGCGCGGGGGCCAGCTTGTTCAAAACGGCAGCAACCTGCCCTTCAGCAGCCGGGTCCAGAATAGCGAGCAATTGACCACTGGTTACGGTGGCCCCGCCCTTCACACTCAATTCCCGCAGCACACCCCTTGCGGGTGCCGGCACCTCGAGCACGACCTTGTCCGTCTCCAGATCGGCGAGGTTCTCGTCGCGCTCGACACTGTCGCCCACCGCCTTGTGCCACGTCACGAGCGTGGCATCGGCGACGGATTCCGGCAGGCGTGGGACTTTGACTTCAATGCTCATGCAGGCCTGTTCCAACGTTGAAGAGATTCAGCCTTGCCGGCTGTCGTCTCGCAACCGGGTTCGCCAGGATCAACGTGAAACCGCCAGCAGCGCCCGTAATGCCTGCAGAAGCGGCGGCAACTCGTCGCGGATGATGCTCCACAGTGTGTCATTGTCGATGCCAAGGTAGCCATGAATAAGGCGATTCCGTGTTGCGATGATCAACCGCCACGGAACGGACTGATTGGCATCTCTGACAGCTTGCGGGATGTGCGTGGCAGATTCCCCGATCAACTCCAGATTCCGCAACGTGGCGTCGTAGTTGATTCCGCTCGCAATGAACCGCTGCTGGTCAAACCCCTGGGTGTACGCGAGCACGCGGTCGGCAAAGCCAATCATGTCTTCGACGTAGAATTGCCACTCCCGTTCAGACATCGACCAATTCCCGCTCGATGTGTGGCTTCAATTCAGCCCGTAGCGCCTTTTCGCTGACGAGATCGACTGGGCGCCTCAACAAGTCCTCAATGAAGAATTGCACACCAAAGTAACGGCTCGCGGTAGCCGGCCCGTCGAAACGCACCAAAATATCCACGTCGCTATCCGCACGTGCCTGATTTCGAACCATGGAACCGAATAGCGCGAGGCGGACCACACCAAAGCGCCGCGCCAATTCGGGTTTGGCGCGGGTTAGGGCTTGCAGGGTCTGATCACGCGTCATGTCCATACCGTTACTGAACCTGCGCCGACAACGCCGTCTCGACAAGCGCCTGCTGCTGCTGGACGTGCAACTGGAAGATGCCCGGCGCCGGCGCCGCAGCTCCACGCCGGCCAGCATAGAACACCTGCTGGCCCGCCTGCAGGGGGCGTTGCAGTTGATGGCGAATCTGATACCAGGCGCCTTGATTCTGGGGCTCCTCCTGGCACCAGACGATCTCCCGGGCGGCGGGATATTTCGCCAGGTTAGCGGCGTAGTCCGCGGTCGGAAACGGGTACAGCTGCTCGATCCGGACCAGCGCCACGTCGGTGGAACCCTTCGCACGGCGGGCCTCGAGCAGGTCGAAGTAAACCTTGCCACTGGAAAAAACGATCCGCTGCACCCCGGCCGGATCCAGCAGGTCAACCTCTGGAATCACCAGCTGGAAGCGCCCCGCCTGCAGCTCCCCCAGCGGCGAGCTGGACAACCGGTGCCGAAGGAGGCTCTTTGGCGTCATCACGATAAGGGGCTTGCGCAAAGGCCGAAGCATTTGCCGGCGCAGCATATGAAACATCTGGCCAGGCGTGGACGGGATGCAGACCTGCATGTTCAGCTCGGCGCACAATTGCAGGAAACGCTCGAGCCGCGCCGACGAGTGCTCCGGACCCTGCCCCTCCTGCCCGTGCGGTAGAAACAGGGTCAGGCCGCAGAGTCGGCCCCACTTGGCCTCGCCCGAGCTGATGAACTGGTCGATAACCACCTGGGCGCCATTGCAGAAATCGCCAAACTGCGCCTCCCAGATCACCAGGGAGTCAGGGTCGGTGCTTGAAAAGCCGTATTCAAAACCCAGAACGGCTTCTTCTGACAGCAGTGAATCCGTCAGCGTGAACGCCCCGCGCCCAGTCCCGTTGAGATTGTCGAGGGGCGTGAAGGTCTGATCGCTAAGCTGGTCGTGAAGGACACAGTGCCGGTGGAAGAACGTGCCGCGTCCGCTGTCCTGACCGGTAAGGCGTATACGTGACCCCTGACGAATGAGGCTGCCATAGGCCATCAGTTCAGCGAAGCCCCAATCCATCGGGATCTCGCCGGCGGCCATCCGCTCCCGGTCCGTGACGATCCTGGCCACGCGGGGATGCAGGCTGAAATTCCCGGGCACACGGTTGATCTCGCGGGCCAGCTCGGCAATTTCTTCTGCAGCGAGCGCCGTGCTGTGCAGCTCGTCCCAGTCGCCCTTGGCGTAGCGCGTCCAGTCCACGGTGTATTCATTGCCGATCATGCCGAGGGCGGTTTGGGGCAGCGGCTGCCCTGCCTCGACCCGCCGGCGGTAGTCCTCGTTCAGGCGCTCCGCTTCCGGGGCGTCGAGCACACCCTTTTCCATCAGTGCACGGGCGTAGATCTGCCGCGTCGTCGGGTGCTTGCGGATGACCTGGTACATCTGGGGCTGGGTGGCCGCCGGTTCGTCCGCTTCGTTGTGCCCGTGCCGGCGATAGCAGACCAGGTCGATGACGACATCCTTGTGGAAGGTCTGGCGGTAATCGAGAGCAAGACGCGTGACAAAGACGACCGCTTCCGGATCGTCGCCGTTCACATGGAACACCGGTGCCTCGATCATCCGTGCGATATCGCTGCAGTAAGGGGTGGAGCGCGCATCGCGGGGGTCGCTGATCGTGAATCCCACCTGGTTGTTGATGACGATGTGGAGCGTGCCGCCCGTCTTGAAGCCCCGGGCCTGGGACAGCTGAAAGGTCTCCGCGACGACGCCCTGGCCGGCGAAGGCGGCATCGCCGTGAATGAGAATGGGGAGGATCTCGGCGCCATCCTCATCCCCGCGACGCTCCTGGCGTGCCCGCACGGAACCCTGCACCACGGGATCAACAATCTCGAGGTGCGACGGGTTGAAAGCCAGCACGACGTGCATGTTGCGGCCGGGAGTCCGCAGGTCCGACGAGAACCCCATGTGGTACTTCACGTCCCCGGAGCCCTTGACGCGGGCCGGGTCGTAGGCGCCTTCGAATTCGGAAAACAGTTCCTGGGGTGCCTTGCCCAGCACGTTCACCAGCACGTTGATCCGGCCCCGGTGAGCCATGCCCACGACGATTTCCCGGATACCACCCACACCGCCCTGCTGGATCAGGTCGTCGAGCAGCGGTATCACACTGTCGCCGCCCTCGAGCGAGAAGCGCTTCTGCCCCACATAGCGGGTGTGCAGGTAGCGTTCGATGCCTTCGGCCGCCGTGAGTTGCGCCAGGATGTGCCGGCGCTCGTCGTCCGACAGGGGATTGGCCAGCATGCCGCGTTCGAGGCGTTCGCGGATCCAGGCCCGTTCGCGACCGCGGGACAGGTGGGCGAAGTCCGCTCCCACCTTGCCGCCATAAACCGTCTTCAGGGTGGCCAGCAGGTCCCGGAGGCGCATACGCACATCGGCCTGGCCGGCGAAGTTGCCCACGTAGAACTCGGTATCGAGGTCCGCCTCAACCAGGCCCGCGTAGTCGAGGCGCATGACGTTGGGCATGGGCCGTTCCTGCATCCCGAGCGGATCCAGGTCTGCGATCTGGTGGCCGCGCAGGCTGTACACCTGGATCAGCCGGGAAACTGCCGCCTGTTTCTCCGTGACGGGGCCGCCGGTTCGGGCAGGTGCGGGACTCGCCGGTAGCGCTGGACTGATCTGCCGGGGCAGGACTCCTCCAGTGCTGGCGAGCGCCGCACCACCCGGGGCGCGGGCGTCGGCGGGGACCTGCTCGGCAAAGAACTGGCGCCAGCGGGCGGGCACCGCAGCCGGATCCTGAAGCCAGCGGGCATAGAGCTCTTCCACGTAGGTGGCATTGCCGCCAAAGAGCGGCGACGACGCATAGATCTGGCCCAGGGTCTGGCCCGGGGTTCGTCGCAGGGTCTGGCTCATGGGAGTCCCGTGCAGTCCGGAGGCGCCACTATAGGTATGTGGCGACCGGGATCAAGGACAAATTGCCGGTATGACGCCGCGCGAAGCGGCTCAGGCGGTCTAGTCCGACCAGGGGCGCCAGTGAAAAGGCAGGGCGTTGACGTAGACGGAGAACAGCCACAGCTCCCAGAGAATCAGCCCTGCGTACCCGGCACAGAACAGCTGCAGCACCCGGAACACCGGAATCACGCCCAAAACCTGCCGGCGCGCCGCGACCCCAAGGAGCACAACACTGACGCTCGTCACGCCGATCTTGATGGCCAGGAAGCGCTCCACATCGTGGGCGATGAGAGTGCCCATCAGGACATTCATTTCCTCCGCGCCGAGGGTCATGAGGTTCAGCGTGAACAGCGCATCGGCACAACACATGAGCACGATCGCGAGGGCCAGATACAGGACGCGCGGTTCGTGCCAGTCGAGGAAAACCCGCTGATGGTCACCATCCCGGCGCCCGATGCGGCGGCGGGGACGGAAACTGCCGTAGGTGAACGACCAGACGGAGTGGCTGCGCCGCTCCCTGTCGCGTTGTTCGGGAATGGCGGGCTGCGTCAAGCCGCCATCGCCGGTGACACGCGCGAGCCAGTCGCGCCAGGGGCGGCGGGCCGGCTTGCTGGACTCCTGATCCCCCACGGGCTCTTTACTCTGCGGACGATCCTCGCATGATAGGAGGCGGGGCTGGAGCCGCGCCGGAACCAGTTCGCAGTTACGCCGGACGCAGCACCCGGCGCCCGCCCAGAACCAGCAGTGAAAGCACCAGGACACCCGACAGCAGCGTCAACGGAATTCCGGCAATTTCCGGCACGTACTGCCAGCCGCGCTCCGAGTACAGCAGCCCAACGCCACAGAGGTAACCGAGGGCGATCAGCCACCGGGCGCGACGACTCAGGCCCAGACCGTGCATCTGCGTGATGACAAACATGGCGAGGCCGCCCATGAGAAACATCTGCCAGCTCTGCCCCGCGAGGTAGGCCACCATGGCCCCGTGGAAGGCGAAGGTCACTTCCAGAGCGACCGTCCAGGTTCGGGTCACATGAACTCTTGTGAAGAACAGGCTCCCCTGCAGCATCAGCAGGAACATGTAGAAAAAGCCAAAGAGGTGCCCCCAGGTGTCTTCCATGGGGTGATACCAGAACGTGTAAATCACGGCCCAGGAGAAGTAGTAGCCGTGGTACCGGCGGAGAAACGGGCCCGCCTTCTCAACCCAGGTGGAAGTCGCGCCGAACACGAGGCCTCGCCGCTTGTTCTCCATGAGGAGCACGGCGATCAGCAGAACGATCACGGACCACTGGGCCGTGGTCTCGTGCACGTCCTGGGCGAGGCCGTCGTACCAGACCTGGGTCTGAACGAAATGCAGAGCGATGAACAGGGCGTTCACCCCGAGAGCCAGCACGTTGAACCGGTGCAGGCCGCGCGTGTAGGCGGGGCGCTCTTTCTGGGCGGTCCAGATCAGCCACCAGATGGCGGTCTGGTGCCCGAGGTAGCCCGCCCACGCGGTGGCCCGCGTCCAGAGCGTGGGCTCCTGCAACTGCCACTCGTACCAGAATCCGGGACGGTCGGGGGTCAGAGCCCCCGGCTCAAGCCACTGGCCGCCGGCGTACCAGATCAGCGTCGTGAACGCGAAGCTGAAAAGGATCCCGCTCCAGAGCGCGGTGCTGCTATCGCTGGATTCCCTCATGGGCCGAATCATCTGCGGTCTTCGTGGCAAGTAGCAATCCGGATTTCCCGCAGGGGCCGTAACGCGGCCATTGCGGCGATGAGCAGCGCAGCGTATAAGCCGGGCGGTCACTCGTCCGGAATCAGACCGATGCTGTTCGCCATAGCCCTGCTGGCCACCACCGATGGCAAACTGCGGGCGATCGCACCGGATCTGGCCCACTGCGATCTGACCGGGAGCACCGAGCAGGAACTGCTGCCCAAACTGCGCCTGGCCATCGAGGGGGAGCTGACCCGCCTGCTGCTGGCCGGCGACGCGCTGCCGGATTCACGGCATGGCGAGCCCGTGCCCGGTTTCAGCCCAACGGGAACGGTGCGGGGCCCGGTGCGGTGGTTGAACGTCCACATCAATATCGGGCATCTGGAGGCCCTGGCCCGGCACCAGGCGGGCCGCTGATCTGGCTTGGCTAAAATGTCTACCAGGCAATCGTCTCGCCGTTGTACCGGGTGAAGCTCCCGGTGCGCTCGAGCGTGAGCCCGGCGATGACCTGACGCAGGCCCCTGATGCTCTCCTCCACACCCAACAGCGCCGCATCACCACCCAATCGGGTCTTGACGTAACCCGGGCAGACGGCAGCGCAGACAATGCCCCGGGGCTTCAGTGCGATAGCGAGCATCGTCACGACCTTGTTCAGGGCCGCCTTGCTGGAGCAGTACCCGAAGGTGGCGTAGAGCCCCTCCACGTTGGAGCCTGTCGTGCTCGACACGAAGATCATCTGTCTGCGCACGCTGGCCGCCACATGCTCGACAAAAGCCTCCGCGACCTTGAGCGGCGCGAGGGTGTTGATCTCAAGCACGCGCCGCCATTCGGCGTAGTTCATCGTCCCGAACTGCTGCTCGTGCAGCCGCGTGCGATCCGGATCGCGGGGGCCGATGTCGCCCGCATTGTTGATGAGGATGTCGATCGGTTGGCCCCGGTGCTTCACGGCCAGCGCGTCGATGGCGGCATGGTCGGTGACCTCGAGCGCTTCCAGCTGGATCGTGCCCGGATAGCGGGCCGCCAGCGCGTTGAGTTCCGCCGACTGGCCCGGATTCCGGCAGGTGGCGAGCACCCGGGCACCGTCCGCCGCGTACTGGCGCGTCAGCTCAAGGCCCAGGCCCCGGCTGGCGCCGGTGATGAGTACGGTCGTCATGGGAAGCGGCCCCCAATGATGAGCGCGATACTCACGAGATACACGAGGTAGCAGAGTCCGTTGAGGGAGAGATGACGAACCTGCAAGCCACCATGGTGGAGATGCCAGCGCAGCCAGAGCGTGGCCACCAGCGTGAGCGTGATGGCCACCACGACCGGTGGCTCCGGCTGCCAGGGCGTGCTGAGCAGGCCGAGCGCCGGCAACAGCGTGCCCTGAAAGACCATGGCGCCCGTGAGATTGCCCACGGCCAGCGTGTCCTTCCGGCGCCGGATCCAGAGAATACTGTTCACCTTCTCCGGCAGCTCGGTGGCCACGGGAATGATGAGTAGCGAGAGGATCAGCGCCGAAATCGCGAGCAGCAGCGACAGCTGCTCGACCGAATGGATGAAGGCCTTGGCGCCACCCACCAGCAGCCCAAAGCCAAGCAGGAGCTGGGCAATCACGGTGGGCATCCGGTCCGGGAGACCCAGCCGGCACAGGAACATCGGGTCATCCGCCAACGTGCCATGCCCCTCCTCCACCAGCTGCGCCGAACTGCGCAGTGTCAGGACCACGTAGTAGAGGTACAGCAACACCAGGACGACGGCAAGGCTGCCGCGGATCAGCCCGCTATAGGCCCAGTCGGCCGGCGGCAGGAGTCCAAGGCCGGCGAGGAGGAAGGCCACGAGAAAGAAGTCCAGGTCGCGCCTAGTACCGGTGGGTTCCGGCGTGATACCGCCCCGGAAACCGCGGACACGGAGTGCCGCAGCGCCCATGAGGAAAAACGCCAGCGTGGAAAGCATCAGTGGCGCGCCGACGATGGCCCCCACACCAATGGCATGGTTCACCGCCAGGTCATCGGTGCCGGCGACTATCGCCAGTACCGGTACCATCGTCTCGGGCATGGCAGTGCCGACCGCGGCGAACAACGATCCTGTGACCCCTTCGGAGATCTTGAGCCGCTGACCCAGGTGCTCGAGGGCGTTGGTGAAGACTTCAGCCGCGATGAGGATCGCGACGAGGGAGCCGAGGAGGACGAGCCAGATCATGTGTCCGGTATGGACCCTCGTGGGAGTGGCGCCCCGACCAGGATTCGAACCTGGGACCTCTCGCTTAGGAGGCGAGCGCTCTATCCCCTGAGCTACCGGGGCGCGGCGGTGGGATTCTACCTGAATGATAGCGCCATGCCCCCCGGAATGGGTTCCCACTCTAGACCGGATCGCTAGCCATATACCCATTGCTATGGTATGTTTTCCCATATGAAGACGACTCTAAATATCGACGACACCGTCATGGCGCAACTCAAGCGCGAAGCCCAGCGACAAGGCCGAACGATGTCCGACCTGGTGGAAACCGCCCTACGGACTTTGTTTCGCGCACAGCGCCAGCGGACCGATTTGACACCCCTGCCAACCTTCCACGGGGGCGGGGCGCTCGTGGATATTGCGAATCGCGATGCGCTGTATGACGCGATGGATGGCCGGCAGGTTAGAAAGTAGGATCACCGCACATGCTCGTCGTCGATACGAATGTGCTCGTCTACGCCGCTGACGTTGATTCGCCTTTCCATTCGGTGTGTCACGCCTGGCTCGAGGCCCAGCGGCGCAAGGCCGACGCCTGGTACTCAACCTGGTCGATCGTGTACGAGTTCCTGCGAGTGACCACCCACCCGCGCGTGATGCGCACCCCATGGACGAGCGCGCAGGCTTGGTTATTCATCAAGGCTATTCTTTCGGCGCCTGGTTTCAGTGTGCTGGAACCCACTAACCGGCATGCCGATATCTTCGAGCAACTGCTCAACGAGATGCCACATCTGGCCGGCAACATTTTGCACGATGCGCATACGGTGGCATTGATGAGAGAACATGGCATTCGACGAGTGGTGACCCGAGACGCGGATTTTCATCGTTTCAAGGGGATCGAGGTTCTGGATCCAGTGACGACCTGATGCCAGCGCCATGACCCCCGAACGCTTCCGCACCCTCAAGGCAGCCCTGTCGCGCCGACAGCCAGACCTGACGGTACTGGCCGACGACGTGCACAAGCCGCATAACATCGCCGCACTGCTGCGGACCTGCGATGCGGTCGGCGTGTTTGAAATTCACGCGGTCGGAACCGACAGTGGCTTCAGGCGAGCGGAACACATCTCCGGCGGTACGGCACCCCGGGTTGGTGCCCGCACCCATCGCGCCCTGATCCCCGCCATCGAGAGCCTTAAAGCATCAGGTTTTCAGATAGTTGCAGCACATTTAACAACAACTTCGGGAGACTACCGCAGCGTCGATTACACAGGGCCCACCGCCCTGCTGCTGGGCTCGGAACTGCGCGGCGTGTCGGCCGAGGCGGCGGCCCTGGCCGATCGCCACGCCAGCCTGCCGATGCGCGGGCTGGCGACGTCGCTCAACGTGTCGGTGGCCGCAGCCCTGTTTTTGTACGAGGCGGCCCGGCAGCGGGAGGCCGCCGGGCTCTACGCCACGTGCCGCCTCAGTGACGAGCAGTTTGCGCGGACGCTGTTTGAATGGTGTCACCCGGACATTGCCGCCCGGTGCCGGTTGCGCGGCCTGCCCTACCCGCCGCTGACTGTCGACGGTGACCTGGCCGCGAACCCGTTTGCGGTCCCGGCCTGAACGGCTCACGCGCTAGCTGGCCGGTGGGGACGCGGGCAGCAGGGGCACGTGGCGAGCACCGTAGCGCAGGCGCAGGGTCTTGACCTTCCCGTACCAGGGAATACTCACCACATAAAGATTGTCGTACTCGCCATCTTCCATGGCGGGCACCTTCTTGCTGCCCTGAAACTCGGGGATGAGCGCCGGTATGACGGTGGGCTCGGCGACGACCAGGACAATGTCGCCCTTGTAGTCCTTGAGGATCCGTCGGGCGAGGGCCTCCGTGTCGGCCGTGTCCACTTCCTGCACCGGCAACTTCAG
Organism: uncultured Chromatiaceae bacterium; assembly: GCA_964391025.1. GTDB lineage: Bacteria > Pseudomonadota > Gammaproteobacteria > Steroidobacterales > SHZI01. Next base: position 5,584 of record CAYMKJ010000012.1, on the reverse strand, counting down.
GCGTCGCGCGAGTGGTTCGGCCGTCTCCCGGTAGGCGCCGCCAGGGGCTACAAGAATGGCATCGAGCCCCTGAATGACATCCACGTCGCCCAGCACCCGGGACAACTCCTCGGCGCGAATCGCGCCCGAGGCACTGAGGTCAGAGTTTTCGCCCAGACCTGCAACGAGGTCCGCATGCCGGACGAAGATCACCGTCGTCGTTGCCTGGGACTCGAAGAAGAAGGCGAGACCCAGGGCCAGCACCATGAAGGCTGACACGGCCCCTGCCCGTCTCTGACGCCGCCGGCGGCGCCTGGGATCCATGGCCATGAGGCTATCGCGTCCCGTGGCTCACTGGCCGGCTGCTCACTGGCCGGCTGCTCACTGGCCGGCTGCTCACTGGGGAGGGCCTGCACGAAACTCATCTTCGCTGATCTCACGCACCTGCGCCGCCGCGAGGCTAATCCAGGCCCCGGATTTCGAGTCCTTGAACTCCACCACGCCCCGCCCTTCCTTGGACAGGTCGTCGGTGTAGTAGACCCGACCGGAGACATCGTCGGTGACAGCGTAGTAATTACCGAGCCCCCACAAATGGGGCATAGAGAATTTGGGCATCGAGCAGCCAGCCAGCAGCAGCGGGGCGGCGCAGACAAGGCTGGCGAGAAATCGGCGGTGGAAAATCATGGCGTGCATGTACTCCTCATGGAGATCGCTGGCGGTGGACGCAGTCATTGCCGAACTTGTCTCAGGCAGAAATCCCTGATCAGCAGGGAATATTCAGCGGGGAATATACAGGGAATTCGCCGACATGCGGGCCCGCAAACCGCCGTTCCAAGGTCGCCGCCCCTTCAATTACAGAGGATTAGCGTGAAACTGCTTAACGGGGACAACCCGCACCCGATCGCTGATTTCACTTCCGCCGGGCCCGCGAACCCGGCTTCTTCCCGAGCGCCTTACCCCAACGCCGCATGAACTCTGTGATGAAGCCCGGGTAACTTCCCGGTTCTGTCACGAGCGGGCCCAGCGCCATCGCGACGCAGAGTGCCAGGTGATAACCCTCGGAGCGCGAGGCTACGGCGCGGGCATAGGCCGGATGCGCATCGTTGACCCACACGACCGTATCCACCAGGCGCGCCAGCCCTGGGTCTTCCGGTCGAGACTCGTAGTGAATCATCAGCCCGTAGCGCGCCGGCCGTCGGAGTCCATCGCCGAGGGCCTCCGGCAAGTCGGTTGGCGGAACGGTCGGCTGGGGCAGTGGCGCGTCCGACGCGGGGGACTCCGGCGCTTGAGGCATTTCCGCTTCCCGTGGCGCTGTGTCTTCGTGGATAGCGGGCAGCGCAGGTTTCAGGCCCGCACCGGGCCGGCCCGATCTGGAACCACCAATCGGGAGCTTGCGCTGGCCGCCGAGGCGCCGCTCCACCAGCGAGGCCAGCATCGGGAAGTCGTCGGCAAGATTGATCAGCACGTCCTCGAGGTCCCGTTCGACCGGTCGGGCCGCGCGACGCTGTTCGCGCTCATCGGCGTCACGGGCGTCGCCCCACGCAGCCAGCTGTGCGACGACGGCTTCCTGGATGGCGCGCCGGTATGCCAGATAGATCGAGCCGCGTGTTCCGGTGCGGATAAAGTCACCCTTGTTGAGCGTCAGGCACTCGGCAAGCGCAGGCGCCTCGATAAGGCCGCCGATGCGCTCCGGCTGTGCCGGTGTGACCCCCAGCCACTCCCAGCCGCGCTTGATGACTTTGCCGTAAGTGCTGACGGCGAACCCGCGCCGTTCCTCCGGCAGCGGCGCGGCCGCGCGCAGGAGCCAGCCAACAGCAGAGGGCTTGCGCTTGCGCGACAGCCGCACGAGAAGATCCGCCTGCTCGGCGGCGACCTCCGGTTCGTGCGCAATCGCCTGGCCGTTCACCTCCAGTGCAATGCCATGCCGGTATAGTGGCGTGAGAATTGGCGCGAGGCGGAAGTCGAGCAGCGGTTCGTAGTGACGGCGGATCACCACCTCCAGGAATCCAGCATCGAGCAGGGGTGACAAGGCATGGCTCAGGTGCAGCCGGATCGCCGTGCCGCGCTCGCCAACCGCCCCCGGCGGCTCGGTGAGCCAGTGCCAGGGCGCCTTCTGCCGACCGGTGAGTGACCAGGTGGTCGCCACATGCCCGGGGCCTGCGCGCGTTTCTGTGACCACTTCCTTGCAGATCAGCAAACCCAACTTCACCCCGACGCCCGCAAAGCCAATGCCCTTACCCCGGGTCTTGCCGCTGGCGGCGAGATCGTGGTAACGAGCGAGCTCCCGCCGGCGCATTCCTGAGCCATCATCAACGACGGTGAGCGTGGCCGCCGCCGGATCGACCCGCAGGTTGACGGTACGGGCACCCGAATCCAGGGAATTGGCGATGATCTCGGTCAGGATTGTCTCCTCGATGCTCCCCGGATAGGCATCGCCCAGATCCTCGAGCAGGTGGCGCAGGTCAACGCGGGTCTGGCCCATGGTTCATCACGTCAGGTGAATTACCCAAAGCCACATTCTGCACGCCCCGCGGCCGCTGTCCCAGTCTGGGCGGGCGCACCTCGGCCCGGTAGCGTGTCCGGAACGATGCGTGATCTCGCCGCCCTTCTGTTCGTCGTTTGTCAGCCGGGCCAGTGTGTCGGTGAAGGTGTCGGAGATGCGGAAGTCCATGTGAGTACCAGCGCGTCAGCAAGTCACGATGACGCCCGGCGTCTCAGTTCTTCCAGTCCTGGCCGGGGATGATTCGACGCATGAACTCGTCAAACAGCGGCACCGTGAATGCAGTGTCGCCGTGATTGGGGCTCCAGACCATGCCCTTAGCGATCAATTGGCCTCGGGTTGGTCCGAGGGACGTCACCTGTCGACCAAGCTGGTCCGCAATGTCTCCTGAACGATGTGGGCCAGGCCCCAACTCTGCCATTGCTCGGAGATACTTCCTTTCCAACGGTGTAAGGCGATCAAATCTCACCCGGAAAAAGCTCTCGTCAAGTGCCGCCACGGCCTCCTTTGATGCGCGTTCGACATCAGTGCGGGTAATGGGTGAAGCGATTGCGATGTCCCAGGCGTGTTTGCCCCACTCCTGTAAGAAATACGGATAGCCGTGGGTCTGTTGCACAATTCCCTGCAATGCATCTTCACTCACTTTGATTCCCTGTTCCTGAAGCGGTTTAGCGATGGCAATGCGAGCTGCAGCTTCGGGAAGGGGCCCAATCTCGGGGAAGTCGAACAGTCGTTCGGCGTAGGACTTGGCGCGGCCCATCTGCCCACGAAGCTGCGGCAGACCTGCGCCAACGAGGACCACGGGGAGGCGGCGCTGAGCAGTGCGATGCAATGCCGTAATAAGTGCGGCCAGTTCGTCGTCCTCCACATATTGGAGTTCGTCGACAAACAGCACGAGGGCGGTGCCTGCGCTTTGGGCAGCGGCTCCAACTACTTCCAGCAACGCCTGCAAGTCGTGCTCGAGATCGCCGTTATCTGCAAGTCCTGGCTCAGGATCAAAATCCAGCCCGACCTCAATGTCCTTGTACTTGAACTTAAGCGCCTTGGCGAAACCCGCGAGACCGCGCAGGGCGCGTTCAGACAGATCTTTGGCCTTCTCGATTCTCGACAAGCGCAATAATGCCTGGCGCAATTGTGGAGCGAGCATGGCTGGCAGTGATCGGCCTTCCGGGGCTTCCACCCGCAGAGTCTGAAGCCCCGCTGACTCAGCGTCGTCACGCATGCGGTCGAGCAGGACTGTCTTGCCAACGCCCCGGAGGCCGACCATGAGTATGCTTTTGGTGGGCAATCCGCGCCGGACTCGCTCCAAGGCCACGCGCACCGTTTCGCGGAGATCATCACGGCCAGCCAGCTCTGGTGGAGGGGTGCCGGCGCCGGGTGCAAAAGGGTTGCTGACGGGGTCCATGAGCGTAGATTATAGCCAGTTTAGTGATGTTATAAGAATCTTATAAACCGGCTAATTTCATTCAAACTACTGGCGTCACCCTCTGCTTCCTTGCAGCAGAGACTTGGCGTTACACAGCAAACTTTGCACACCTTCATCACCTCCGTTGAAGCTCTGGATTGGCGTCCTGGTTGGCATTGGCCAATGCGCTCCACGAATCTGCTGCCAGCCTTGCCGATTTGTGGCGCCGACGCACAGCGACTCGGGATGATCTGCTGGGTGGGCTGACCATCGCCATCAAGCCTCCAATGACGACTGGGAGGCTCAAAGGGTGAATTTAGAACAGGGTGGTCGAAGAATGAATTGGTCATGCCTCGGCCGATCTTGTTGGATGGCGGTGGACGGAGTCTGGGCCGAACCAGACTTGAGCTGGAATTCCCTGCTTAACAGGGAAAGAACAGGGAATTTTCCGGCACCGATCGGGGAATTCCTCCTTAGTAAGCAGGGATCGCACTACCCCCTGGCCTTCAAGCAGTCACCCCCGCCTCCACCTCTGGCGCCTTAAAATCCTTTCTTCAACCCGGCCTGCTTGAGGACCGCATTGGCAGTGTGCCGGGACTTAAATGCTGCAATCGACTGTGAAGTACTGATCGCTCATCGGGCTGTACCAGATTTCATGGTCGCCCTTGCCCTAGCGGTGAAATCGGCACCCGTGTTCCTGCAGTATCTTCTTCAGATTGCGGGTGAAGTTTGCCACGTATCAGGCCGAGTGCAGGGTTAGCCGCTGCTGCCCCTGCCAGAGCAGTTCCACTGGCATATCCTGCGTGGCTGGCCCGCCGCCGGCGTTGAGCTCGAGCAACTCAGGAATCAGGACCCGGAGCTTCTGCAGCAACTCACCCGGTTCGGCTGCCTCGGTCGCCAAGCCGGGCACCGTGGAATGGGCCACGTACCACACCTGGGCCTCGTCATCCCATTCACAGTGTACGAAATGCGTTTTCATCGGTAATGCGCCTTTTCTGACAGGAGGGGATATTCCTATGGCATGGGGGGATCAAGCAACTCATCCGCCCCTAAGCTGTGAACCAGCACCTGCCGCTGACGTGAATCCAGGGCACCGCCTTCGGGCGGGCCAGCCACTCACCGTCTGATGCGGTGCAAACCCGACACGTCCGGCCAGCATTGCGCCGACCATCTGCAAGAGCGCCTGCACGCTGAAATTGATCGTCCCATCGGCAGATGGAGCGAGGCGCTCGCAGCCGGATGCCAGCCTCATCAAAGCCGTCATTCGGGGCCATGCCTGGTGGCATCGAGCGCATCCTCGATGGGCAACAGCCCATCGAGTTGACCGCCGAGCAACTCGTCAAGCACCGGGCGCTCCCGATCGACTGGGCGGAACAGCGCCGCCTCTTCGGTTTCAATTAGCCCACTCCCCTCGCCGCTCCCCAACCGAAAAACGGACCGGGAAACTTGCCAACGGAGAAATCTGGCCAGGGTCGCGCGATTGATGAGGGCAATACCCCGGGGTGCAACCGCATCGCCGATGCGGACCCCCTTGAAATGGGCCCAGTTGGCGGGCCTCCTGGCGGGTTCAGGGAAAGGAGACAGGGACCGGGAGAAAGCGCCTGGGAAAGTGGCGGAGAGGGAGGGATTCGAACCCCCGGAACCTTGCGGTTCAACGGTTTTCAAGACCGCCGCATTCGACCGCTCTGCCACCTCTCCGA
>CAYMKJ010000011.1:0-9012 GCA_964391025.1 uncultured Chromatiaceae bacterium | reverse complement strand
GAACACGAGATAGAGGCTCTTGAACGCAAAGTTCGGTTCGTTGCGCGCCCGGATCACGCGATAGCGGCGGTCTTCAGGCTTGCCCCGGCTGCGCCACAGGATGTGCAGCGCCAGACGAGCGGCCCAGAGCACAGCGAGCAGCAGGGCGAGAGCGCCCCGGGGGCCGGCGTCCGCCTGCAGCAGCAGCCAGGTGCCCCCTGCGCCCGCAATGGCAAGGCCCCAGAAGACGTCCACGATTCCCACGTTGCGCAGGGCAAGGCTCAGCAGCCAGGCCAGGAACATGAGTCCTGCGGTGGTCGCGAGGCCTGCCAGCGCCAGTTGCAACATGGACTGATTATCGGACGAACCGGTAGTGCGCTACCAGCCATTCCGTGCCACCGGCGTAACCGAACAGCTCCGCCACGGCCATGAAGAACATCCGCCAGCGCTGGAACCAGCGAGCGGCGTCCTTAGGGCCATAGGCTTCCGTCAGAACTGCCATGACTGCTTCCCGCTCCCGGTCCTGGTTTGCCAGCCAGTCGTTGGCAGTCCGTTCGTAGTGGGTGCCGGACACCCGCCACTGGTCTTCCAGTGTCAGGTGCTCCTGGAAATGGAGCAGGGTGCTCTCCGCCGGCATCAGGCCACCCGTGAAGAAGTAGCGGGCCATCCAGTCCTCATCGCCGTCCACCGTGAACGGGTACATCAGCGAGCGGTGGCAGAAGATGTGCACGAAGAGCTTGCCCCCGGGCTTGAGCCAGCCACCTATGCGTTCCATCAGGGTGGCGTAGTTGCGCATGTGCTCGAACATCTCGACGGACACCACCCGGTCGAAGCGCTGGTCCGTGGTGAAGACGTTCGCATCCGCCGTGATGACTTCCAGGTTTGCCAGGCCGCGCTCTTTGGCCTGGCCCAGGATGAACTGCCGTTGGGATGCGGAATTGGAGACCGCGGTGATCCGGCTGCCGGGGTAGTGCGCGGCCATCCACAGGGTGAGTGAGCCCCAGCCGCAGCCGAGCTCGAGGATCTGTTGGCCATCGGCAAGCTCGGCGCGCGCGCCGGTCAGCCGGAGCATCGCCCCTTCCGCCTCACCCAGCGACCGGACACCATCGCCGTACCAGCAGCAGCTGTACTTGAGGTGCGGGCCCAGTACCCGCTGAAAAAACGCTGGGGGCACCTCGTAGTGCTGCTCGTTCGCCCGGGCCGTCTCGATGGCCACGGGACTCAGGCGCAAACCGGCCAGACGCCGGCGAAACTCATCGAACTCCAGCTCGCCCCGGTCTGCGGCTTCAGTGACGAGCCGTCCCGCCATCAGCCGGCGCATGCCGAAGCGGGTGAGCGGATCGGGAATCAGCCCGCGCTCGCAGAGATCGATCAGCAGGCTCACGCCACGGCACCCCGAATCCAGCCGATCAGGTGCCCCAGCCCGGGCAACTGCTCGTAGAGCCCCGTCCCGGCGTCCCAGAAGTCCTTGTGGATCAGCACACGCCCCTGGTTGTCAAAGCGAAACTGTGTCACCCCGTAGGTCACGACGGGCTGGCCGCCATTGAGGCCATCGGCAGCCACCGTCATTCGCCAGCGCACATACCAGTCGGTGCCGGCCGGCGCCCGCTCCAGGAATTCCACCTTCAGGAGCCGGGCCCGCTCGATGGTGTGGCCGAAGTACGCCTCGATGCTTCCGGACCCGTCGATGCCGACGAGGGTGTCGTTCAGATACGCCTCGGGGGCGTAGACGGTGGCCGTCTGGTCCCGCACCGAGGCGGCTGTCATCCCGGCAAAGTACCGCTGCACGTTATCGAAGGCGCGACGCTCCAGCTCAGAGCCGGGCACGAGCGTCACGGCCAGCGGGGCGGTGCGGGCCAGGGCCTGTTCGTAGGATGCATTGAGGTCGGGCAGCGGGGTCGGGGGTGTCCCGCAGCCGCTGAGGAGTCCGAGGCCGACCAGCAGCAACCATCTTCCCATGTCCATTCTCCGGTACCCACACCCGACCCCGGCCAGCCGGCCGTTCCAAAGCGTATATAGTTTTGCCCCGGGGCTGGATACTGGCACTGTTTTGCATCCAATTGCCGTCCGTGGGCGTAATGGTTTCCGTCCGGCACAAGAACCGAAAGAAGGCTTTGCGCGTGCGGGTTGCCATCATCGGCACTGGAATTTCCGGCCTCTACGCCGCCCGGCAGCTGGCCCCCCGTTGCGACCTGACCCTGTTCGAGGCCCAGGGCCACGCGGGTGGCCACAGCAACACGGTCGAGGTCGCCGTGGACGGGCAGCGCCTGGCCATCGATACCGGCTTCATCGTTTTCAACGAGCAAACCTACCCGCTCTTCACGGCGCTGCTGCAGACCCTGGGCGTGGCCTACCAGCCCAGCGACATGAGTTTCAGCTTCCGGTGCGGGGATACCGGGCTCGAGTACCGGGGCGACAACAACTTTGACGCCATTTTCGCCCAGCGGCGGAACGCGCTGCGACCGTCCTTCTACGGGATGCTCCGCGACATCCTGCGCTTCAACCGGCTCGGCGATGCGCTGGTAGCTTCCGACCCGGCCGTAACGCTCGGCGAGTTCCTGAGCGCCCGGAAATTTCGCGGCGCCATGATCGATAACTACCTGCTGCCGATGGCGGGCGCCATCTGGTCCGCCGAGCCCGCGCGCATCCTCGCATTCCCGGCCACGCACTTCGGCCGCTTCTTCCAGAATCACGGTCTGCTCCAGGTGGAGGGCCGGCCCCAGTGGCTGACCGTCACCGGAGGCTCCCGGGAGTATGTCCGCGCGCTACTCAGGCCGCTTCGGGACCGTCTGCTGCTCGACACGCCGGTGGAATGGGTGGAGCGGCACCCGGACCGGGTGGTGGTGAAGGCCAGGGGTCGGCCCGCGGCGGAGTACGACCAGGTGATCATGGCCTGCCACAGCGACCAGGCCCTGACCCTGCTGCGTGATCCGAGCGTGGCGGAGCGCGAGGTACTCGGTGCCATCACCTATCAGGATAACGACGCCGTGCTGCACACCGATGCCCGGCTCCTGCCACGCCGGCGGCGAGCCTGGGCGGCATGGAACTACCACCGGGGTGGTCAGGCTGCGACGACGACCGGCCGTGTGTCTGTCACCTACAACCTCACGCGCCTCCAGAGCCTCCCGACGCGCCGCCAGTTCCTGCTGACCCTCAATGGGGATGAGGCGGTTGACCCGCGCACCATCCTGCACCGTCAGACCTACAGTCACCCCGTCTTTGACGCCTTCAGCCTCCGCGCCCAGGGACGGCACACGGAGATCAACGGGGTGCGCCGCACCTGGTATTGCGGCGCCTACTGGGGCTATGGGTTCCATGAGGACGGCGTGCGCAGCGCCGCTGCCGTGTGCAATGCTCTCGGGCAGCGCGGTTCCCCGGCGACAAATCCAGAGACGGTCGATGCACAGTTGTATCTATCAGGGACACGTTAGCCACCGGCGCTTCCAGCCGGTGCGCCATGATTTCCGTTACAGCATTTTCATGCTGTACCTGGACCTCGCCGAGCTCCCGGAACTGTTCGACCGGTTCTGGTTGTGGTCTGCCCGTTCCCCGGCGCCGGCCTGGTTCCGGCGGGCCGATCATCACGGGGAGGCGACGGTGCCGCTGGACCAGAGCATCCGGGATCTCGTCGCTGCTCAGGCGGGGTTCCGTCCGGCTGGGCCCATCCGGCTGCTCACCCACCTCCGGTACTTCGGTTACGGCTTCAATCCGCTAAGCGCCTACTACTGTTACAACCTGGATGGTGCGCTCGAGGCAATCGTGCTCGAGGTCAGCAACACGCCCTGGCGGGAGATGCACCCCTACGTGCTCACCCGCGGCGCGCCCATCGCCAACGGGGGCTACAAGTTCGAGTTCGCCAAGGCATTTCACGTGTCGCCCTTCCTGCCGATGGACATGGAGTACCGCTGCCGGCTCGCACCCCCGGGACCGCGACTGGCCTTCGCTTTGGAAAACTGGCGGCAGGGTGCGCGCTGCTTCGACGCCCACCTGAGCTTCCAGCGCATGGCCATCACGTCACGGTCGCTGGCGCGGGTGCTCGCGACGGACCCGCTGGCCACGTTGCGGGTCACCGCGCTGATCCACTGGCAGGCACTGCGACTGTGGCGCAAGCGGGCACCGGTGTACGATCATGCGCCGGCCGGGACGGTGTCAAAAAACGAAGACCAGGCAGCCGCATGAACGAATTGGAAGAAACCCTCGACGAGGACGTGCACGAGGCCGGGGTGGCGGCCGCGCCGCGCGTCAGCGTTGCCGTGCGGCTGGCCCGGCGCGGGGTGCATGATCTGCTCCAGTCCCTCGGTTCGGGCCGGCTGCACCTGCAGGACCCGCTCGGCAGCTGGCAGTTCGGCGCCCCATCAACCGCAGCCTCCGGACCGGCTGCCCCCGACGTCTCGCTGCGCATCAACGATCTTTCTGCGTATCTGGACATTGCCACTGGCGGCACGATCGGCGCCGCGGAAGCCTATATGGCAGGCAAGTGGACGGTGTCCGACCTGCCCGGTGTTGTGCGGCTGCTGGTGATCAACCGGGACGTCATGAATCGCCTCGAGTCAGGCATGGCCCGTTTCGGTGGGGTGCTGCTGAAGGTGGCGCACTGGTACCACCGGAACACCCGCGCCGGCAGCCGACGCAACATTCACGCCCACTACGATCTCGGGAACGAGCTGTTCCAGCTGTTTCTCGATCCCACGATGATGTATTCGTCCGCCGTGTTTCCGCGGCGGTCGGCGTCTCTGGAAGAAGCTTCCCTGCACAAGCTCGACCTGGTCTGCCGCAAGCTCGACTTGCGGCCCGCTGATCACCTGCTGGAAATTGGCACGGGCTGGGGCGGCCTGGCGCTGCATGCGGCACGGAATTTCGGTTGTCGCGTCACCACGACCACGATCTCGCGCAACCAGTTCGAGTTTGCCACCGAGCGGGTCCACAAGGCGGGCTTAAGCGACCGCATCACGATCCTCGGCCAGGACTATCGCGATCTCACTGGCACCTTCGACAAGCTCGTCTCCATCGAAATGATCGAGGCCGTGGGGCACCAGTTCCTCGACAGCTATTTCAGGGTTTGCAGCGAACGCCTGAAGCCGGCAGGCCGCATGCTCCTGCAGTCCATCATCATTGCCGACCGGAACTTCGAACAGGCCCGGCACTCCGTCGACTTCATCCAGAAGTACATCTTCCCGGGAGGCGCCCTGCCCTCCTGCGGTGGGCTCCTCTCGTCAGTCAGCCGCGCAACGGACCTGCAACTCACGAACCTGCACGACATCGGTCTCGACTACGCCCGGACGCTGCAGATCTGGCGTGGGCGCTTCCTGCAGCGGCTGCAGGAGGTGCGGCACCTCGGCTATCCGGACGAATTCGTCCGCATGTGGGAGTGGTATCTCGCCTATTGCGAAGGCGGGTTCCTGGAACGGGCGATCAGCGCGGTCCAGGTGGTGCTCGACAAGCCGGACTGCCGGTTGCAGCCGCAGGGCTGACTCGTCAGCCCCCGGCCGGAACGACCGGCGCATCGTCGGCCGTAGTGACCACCGTGCCCGGCTCGATCTCTCCCCGGGCCAGCGCCGTCAGATACTCGACCGTCGCCAGGTGGCAGTAGCTCTGGCCCTGCACCTGCCGGGGCAGCACAGCCGTGATCCAGCTGTCATAGTTCTGGAACAGTCCGTGGGAGCTGACGTGGACAGCACCGTCTGCGCCCCGGTAACTCAGGGGAAAGTCGGCCAGATAGTCCCGCCCGGTCATATAGGGTTCGTCCTCGTCGATCACGAACGCTGCCGCGCGCTCCGCCGCACCTGCATCGTTGTCCTGCCGGAGCGCCCCCACTGCCGTCGCCAGTAATTCCCGGGTGACGGCCGGGCAGAAGCGCTGGACGCCCGCCGCCTGAGGACCGTAGGTCGCCCGCAGGTGGGCGGCCGTCTTGACCTTGCAGGACACCATGATCGGCAGCTTGCCGGCATAGGTCACCACCTGGTAGATCAGCAAAGGGTTGGGTGATGGTTTGGAATGCCGGTACGCGGGCATGTCGGTGAAGACGGTGTTGGTGGCCTCCACCGCTGTGTTCGCCAGGAACTTCTGGACAGACAAGCAGAAATCCGCCGAGGCCGGTGCCGGGAAAGCGATTGCTTGCCCGGCGGAGGCCACTGGAACTCCCGGACCTGGATCCGCAGGCGGAGGGGTCGGCGTGCCACGTTCGCCCCCGCAGGCGGAGGCGAGCAGCACAAACAGCACGGCGATCAGCGGTCGGTGGTCGGGCATGGTCTGTCTCCGCGCCAGGTTGCTTGCAACGTCGTCGGGTGTTCGTCAGTCGCGATTGTATAGGACGATCAAAGCCCTCCCCACCAGATTCTCGCGCCGCACACCAAGACCGGCGCCGAATATACTGAAACGGCCCCGCCACCTGTAAGCACCGCGGTGATCCCCGCGTTGGTCAGCGCTTGGGACACATGGGCCGCCACATCCCGGATCGTCGATCGGCGCGTTATGGCCATCAGCCGGGTTTTCCGGCCCGCCGCGGCCGTCGACGTCCATCCGCGTACGGACCGCGCTGCTCGGGCGGGAGATTCTCGAGAAGGACCTGGAGCACTTGTCGAAGTGACTTCACAAACACGCTGCGCGGGTTCCAGGAATACACCCGTGTGCGACCGACCATCCGGCTGACCAGCAGACCACCGCCCTCAAATTTCCGCAGTTGCTTCTGGATCTCACTAACCGGGATATCTAAGGCGAGTGCAATCTGCCGGCCGTAAACCTGGTCATAGCGGTGCAGGAACAGGAGAACCCGCTCAGCGGTCAGACTTCCAAATGCGGCTTCTAGCATAGGCTTCAATATAACCTACTATGTAGGCTATATGACCTATTTATAAGAACATTGTTCGGGTCCACACCTGCGGGGAATGGTCGCGGATGCCCACCGGGTTGGCAACCACTCCAGGTCCCGCACGAGCAGGCCCTTGGCCCGGAAGATGGGCTAGGCCCCGATCCCGAACCAGCGACACCGCTTGAACTCGGCGCTGAATACTCGCCTTCCCATCGGACGCCTCCGGCTGCATCATTACTCCTAACCCGGTGTCCGGAAATCCCCGGGAAACTTACCCTGACATTTGGCGACGACCGGCTAACGGACGGAGGGGCGGGATATGCGGAACTGGCTTTTGGCGCTCGGATTGCTGCCGGCGCTCCTGGGCGTCGCCTGGGCGGACGACGCGATCCTGGTGTTCGACGCGTCCGGTTCGATGTGGGGCCAGGTCGAGGGCAAGACCAAGGCCGAGATCGCACGCTCGGTCGTCAGCGATCTCCTGAACCAGATCCCGTCCGATCGCCGCCTGGGCCTGGTTGCTTACGGGCACCGCCGCGCCGGCGACTGCAAAGACATCGAAGAGCTGGTGCCGGTCGGCACCGACCGCGAGGCGATCCGCAAGCAGGTGAACGCCCTTGCGTTCAAGGGCAAGACGCCGCTGACGTCAGCCGTGCAATTCGCCGCCGAGAAGCTGCGCTACCGCGAAGGCAAGGCCACCGTCATCCTCGTCTCCGACGGCGCGGAGAGCTGCAACGCGGATCCGTGCGCGCTCGGTGCGGAACTCGAGGCGGCGGGCGTCGATTTCACGGTGCATGTCGTCGGCTTCGGCCTGCCGAGCAAGACCGAGGCTGCGGGGTTGCAATGCCTCGCCGCTGCGACCGGCGGCAAGTACTTCTCGGCGAACAACGCGAGCGAACTCGCACTGGCCCTGAAGCAGACCGTCGCCGCACCGATTGCCCCGGCCCCAAAGACGGCAGACGTCCTGCTGCGCGCGACGGATCTTGCGGGTGGCCCGGAGATTAGTACGGGGCTGAAATGGACGGTGACAGGCGCCGGTGGTGCTGCAGTGCTGACGAAGACGAATTCGGGCGTGGTCGAGGCGAGCCTGCCGCCGGGTGACTACGTGGTTTCCGTCGTGCGCGCCTCTGACGGCCTGAAGGGCGAAGCCAAACTGAACGCGCAGATCGGCAGCCGGCGCACCGTCACCATCCCGCTCGAGGTCAAGCTCGCCGCCTCGCTCACCCTGACGCCCGCGGCGCAGGCGCCGGTCGCCTCGAAAGTGTCGGTGAAGTGGAGCGGGCCCAACCGCAGGGGCGACTACATCACGATCGTCCGGACCGGCGCCGCGGTAACCGAGTACCTCCACTACCAGGACACCAGCACCGGCAATCCGGTGGAGATCACCATGCCGGCCGAACCCGGCGACTACGAGATGCGCTACGTGCTGGGCGCACCGCAGCGCGTACTCGCCGCCGTGCCGATCAAGCTCACCGAGACGCAGGCGAGCATCACCGGCCCGCCGACCGCCGTTGCGGGCAGCCGGATTGATATCTCCTGGACGGGCCCCGGTAATTCCGGGGACTGGATCACGATCGTCAGGCCCAGCGTGCCGGTCAGTTCGTACAATGACTACTTCGACGCAAAGGCCGGAAGCGGGAATCGGCTCTATGTTCCGGTCGAGCCGGGCGACTACGAGTTTCGCTATGTGCTCGCCGGCAAGAGCATCATCGCGCGCACGCCGATCAAGGTCCTGGCGGCGACGGCGACGCTGCAAGGGCCTGCTCAAGTCGCGGCGGGCGCCTCCTTCGAAGTCAGCTGGACAGGCCCGAACAATCCGAGCGACTGGGTGACGATTGTCGCGACGAGCCGGCCGGACAACGAGTACGGTTCCTATGTCGACGCCCCGAACCCGAGCCCGGCGACGCTGAACGCCCCTGCTGCCCCCGGAAGCTATGAACTTCGTTATTCCCTGAATGGGAAAAAGGTCATCGCCCGGAAGCCGATTGACGTCACCGCACCCTGACAGCGCAAAGCCAAAGAGGACTTGCATATGCGCGTCGCGCTGATATGACCGTGGCTGCTCCTGGGCCTGTCAGGCCCATCGGGTGCCGCCGAGCCTAACATGACGGCCAGCACCCAGCCGGCCGGAAAATTCTACGTCGTGCAGCCCGATGGCAAGTCCCGTCCGCAGGACCCGGTTCGCGAGGGTGTCGCCATCAGCCCCGACAAGCGTCTGTCGGGATCCG
>CAYMKJ010000010.1:0-3603 GCA_964391025.1 uncultured Chromatiaceae bacterium | reverse complement strand
ATCGAGCGTCGTGTTCCGGACCCGGGCGAGGAGCGTGCCGAATGAGGGATCGCCGGACAGGTCCGTGCGCATCACCAGCGTATTGATGAACAGCCCGACGACCTGCTCCACATCCGCGGTCAGGCGGCCCTCCACCGGCGTGCCGACCAGCACATCGACGGCCCCGGAGTACCGATGGAGCACGGTCTTGAACGCTGCCAGCAGCACCATGTAGGACGTACACCCCCGGCGCCGGGCAAAGGCAGACAGCTCATTCGACAGTTCGGCCGGCACAGCCCGCTGCACCCAGGCCCCCAGAAACCTCTGCTCCGCAGGACGGGGCCGGTCGGTCGGCAGTTCGAGGGCGGGTGGCGCGCCCGCAAGGCGCTGGCGCCACCAGTCGAGAGCGGCCCGCAGCTGCGGTTCGCCGCTCTGCTCGCGCTGCCGGCGGGCGAAAGCGGAGTACGCCAGGGGCAGTGCTGGCCAATCCGGCGGCACGGCCCGGAGCGCCGCCGTCCAGGCCACGGCGAGATCGGCAAACAGCAGATGATTCGACGTGGCGTCGGTCAGGATGTGCGGGGCCACGAGCAGCAGGTGGTGGTCGTTCGTGCCGGTCTTCAGTAGCGTCACCCGGAACAGCGGGCCCCGCTCCAGGCTGAAGGGCTCCCGGGCGAGCCTTAAGAGCGTGTTGGCCAGTTCGGCGGCCAGCTCGCCGGCAGCAGCGCCACTGAGATCGCGGCCACTGATATCCAGGATTGGCAGTGGCAGCGAAGCGGCGGGATCTATCACGACCTGCGGCCGACCCGCCACGGCAGGGAAGCGGGTGCGTAGCGCCGGGTGCCGGGCCACCAGTGCGTCGAGCGCAGCACGCAGCGCCGGCACGTGCAGTGGCCCCGTGCAGTGGAGCGTCCACGCCACGTTGTAGGCGGGGCTGCCCGGATCGAGCTGCTCCAGGAACCAGAGGCGTTCCTGGCCAAAGGACAGGGTGGCCGGCAGCAACGTCAGGTCCAGCTGCGACGATGGGTCCATCTGTCCCGCGTTGAGTCCGACCGTGCGTCGAACCGCTATTTCCTGCGCCAGGCCGGCGATGGTTGGCGCCGCAAACAGCGCGCGCAATTCCAGCGGCACGTTGAAGGTCGTGCGGATGCGGGTCAGCAGCCGGGCCGCCAGCAGCGAGTGTCCGCCAAGATCGAAGAAGTTGTCGTGCACACCAGGGTCTGGACGGCCGAGCACCCCGGACCAGAGGGCCGCCAGCTGCCGCTCGATTGCCGTCCGCGGCGCGACCATGCCCGCGACGGCGGTGCGCAGCAGCACTCCCCCGCCTTCGGCCAGCCAGCCGAGCCGGTCGGGCTTGCCGCTCGGGGTCAGCGGCAGGGCGCGCAGCTCGCGCCATTCGGTCGGCACCATCCAGGCCGGCAGACGGGCCTGCAGATGCTCGCGCAGAGCGCCGATCAGAGCAGCACCATCAGCCAGCGTCGCGTCGGCCGATCGCACCACGCCCGCCACCAGCAGGGCACCACTGCCCTCGCCCACCAGCCCGACCAGCGCGGCTGCGACCAGCGGGTGCTCCGCCAGGGCCTGCTCGATCTCCACCGGTTCGATGCGCTGCCCCCGCAGCTTGAACTGCGCATCGAGACGGCCGAGGCACTCCAGGTCACCGTTTGCGAGGAATCGGGCCCGGTCACCCGTGCGATACACCCGCTCCTCCGTCGCTTCGGGGAACGCGAGACGCACGAATTTTTCTGCCGTCAAATCGGGCCGCCGCCAGTAGCCGGCCCCGACGCCAAGACCCGCCACCTGCAGTTCGCCGGGAAAGCCGGGCGGCACAGGCTCCCCCGCCCCATCCAGGATGTACACCCGGGCGTTGGCGACCGGCCGGCCAATCGGCACGCGAGCGGCGTCAGACGCGAGCTCTCGCGTGTCGAACGCCGTGGCGTCCCAGATTTCCGCCGTCCCGTAGGTGTTCAGGACGGTCATGCCCGGCAGCCACTGGCGGGATCGGGCGACGAGATCGGGCGCCAGGGGCTCACCACTGGTGATGCACCAGCGCAGCGCGGGCAGCGTGGTCCCCGCGACGGACAGCTGTTCCAGCACGGCGCGCAGCAGCGACGGCACGAGGACCAGCTGGGTCACGCCCGTCGCGGCCAGGAACCCGGGCAGCTTCTGCGGATCGGTGGCCACGTCGTCGGGGATGATCTGCAGCGGCACACCGTGCCCCAGCGCGCCAAAGATCTCCCACCAGGCGTCGATGAAGTTGACCGTGGTGCGGAGCGCAAACACCTCGTCGTCGCCAAAACCGAATGTCGTCCACAGCCAGTGGCAACGGTTCACGGCCGACTGGTGCGTGGTGAACGCGCCCTTCGGCTGGCCGCTCGAACCGGAGGTGTAGAGCAGGAAGGCCTGAGCGTTGCCGTCCCCTGTAGGAGCGCCTTTAGGCGCGACCGGTTCTTCTCCATCGTCGCTGAGACGCTCCTCAAAGGAAGTACCGGTCGCGCCTAAAGGCGCTCCTACAACTTTCCCGTTGACGAGCAGGAGCGTCAGCGCCAGTTGGGCGTCGCTCGCGATGAACTGCAGGCGCGCTGCCGGAAAACCAGGATCCAGCGGCACGACGGTGCCACCGGCCCGGAGTACCGCCAGCACGGCGAGCACCAGTTCCGGTGACCGACCGATGGCGATACCGACATTCCGGCCACCAATTCCGCGCCGCGCGAGTTCCGCAGCCAGAGCGTCGCTGCGCGCAGCCAGCACCCCGTAGCTCCACACGACGCTCTCCGCCCGCAAGGCAACCGCATTGGGCGTCCGGGCGGCCTGGGCCAGGAACCACTCGTGCAGCGTGCGCTCGACGGGCAGTGGCGCGGCTGTGGCATTCCATTCCACCAGGAGCCGCTGCCGCTCAGCCGTGCCGAGCAGGGCCAGGCGCTCCAGCGGCACGTCGGGCCGGGCCACGAGATCTGCCAGCAGTGTGCGCAACCGGTCGGGCAACTGCTCCGCCACCCAGTCCTCGAGCGCCCCGGTGGACCAGGCGAAGTGGCCGGACAGCGCCGCCCCCTCGCCCGCATCCCGCAGCGCACACTCCAGGTCGTACCAGGACGCCCGGGAAGCTGGCACGGACAGGATGTCGAACTCGAGACCACCGGTGCCGTGAATGGCAGGCATGGCCGGCTCCCAGGAAAACAGGATCTGGAACAGCGGGTGCAGGCCCAGCTCCCGCTCCGGAGCGACCGTTTCGACGACCCGGGAAAAGGGCACGGTCCGGTACTGGAACGTTTCGAGGGTTGCCAAACGCTCTGCCTGCAGGTGCGCGCGGAACGACTGCTGCAGATTCACGGGCACGCGCAGCACCACGGGGTTGACGAGGCAGCCGACCACGTCACGCAGTTCCGGCGTGTCCCGCAGCGTCATGGGAGTGCCGATGCAGAGGTCCGCCTGCCCGGTCAGGCGCGCGATCAGCACGCGGAACGCGGCCAGCAGCAGCATGTAAGGTGTCGCATTGCCCGCCCGCGCGAGACCGCGCAGACCGTCGGCCAGTTCCGCGTCGAGGGTGAACGGCACGCGACGGGAGATCCGGATTGCCCCGGACGGCCTGACCAGTGCCTGCAGCGCTGGCGGTGGCAGGTCCGCGAG
>CAYMKJ010000009.1:0-4358 GCA_964391025.1 uncultured Chromatiaceae bacterium | reverse complement strand
GCGATCGCCTCGTAGGTCACCTTGCCCCGGTGAATGTTCAGGCCCTCGAGCAGGCCCGCGTCATCAAGCAGCGCCTGCCGGTAACCCTTGTCGGCGAGGGCGAGCACGTAGGGCAATGTCGCGTTGTTCAGTGCGAACGTTGAGGTGCGCGCAACAGCGCCTGGCATGTTCGCCACGCAGTAGTGCACCACGCCCTCCTCCACGTAGGTGGGCTTCGAATGTGTGGTGGCGCGCGCCGTCTCGAAGCAGCCACCCTGGTCGATAGCCACGTCGACGACGACCGAGCGATCGCGCATTGCCCGCACCATCTCGCGGCTCACCAGGCGGGGCGCCGCGGCGCCCGGCACGAGCACGGCGCCGATCACCAGGTCCGCCTCGGCAACGTAGTACTCGATGGACTCGACGGTTGAATAGATGGTGTTCAGGCGGCCGCCAAACTGGAAATCCAGTTCCTTGAGGCGCGGCAGGGAGCGGTCGACGACCGTCACCTGGGCTTCCATGCCCATGGCCACGCGGATGGCATTGGTGCCCACGACGCCACCGCCAAGGACGACGACGTTCGCGGCCTTCACGCCCGGCACACCGCCGAGCAGGATGCCCGCACCGCCGGCCTCGCGCTCGAGACAGTGGGCCCCGGCCTGAACCGCCATACGGCCCGCCACTTCGCTCATGGGTGAAAGCAGCGGCAGGCTGTGGTTGGGCCCGGTGACGGTTTCGTAACCGATAGCCACGACACCGGACTTGATGAGCATCTCGGTCTGCTTTGGATCGGGCGCCAGGTGCAAATAGGTGAAGAGCACCTGTCCGTCGCGCAGCAGGGCAAACTCACTCGCCTGCAGTTCCTTGACCTTCACGATCATCTCGGCGCGGGCGTACACCTCGCTGGCCGAACCGAGGATGGTAGCGCCGGCCCGCTCGTAATCCGGATCGCGCACGCCGATGCCGGCCCCCG
Organism: uncultured Chromatiaceae bacterium; assembly: GCA_964391025.1. GTDB lineage: Bacteria > Pseudomonadota > Gammaproteobacteria > Steroidobacterales > SHZI01. The sequence goes on along the minus strand of CAYMKJ010000009.1, from coordinate 3,406 downwards.
CCTTGCTCTGCACGAGCACCTTGTGCCCGTGAAATACCAGTTCGCGAACGCTCGTGGGCGTGAGCCCGACACGATGTTCGTCCTGCTTGATCTCGGTGGGAACGCCGATGAGCATGGGAAACTCCTTAGTTAAACGAGCGGGCCTTAGGCGACGGCCTTCAGGGCCTTCCCGAGCGCGTCAACGATCTGCGCGATCTGGGCGGGTTCGATAATCAGTGGTGGCGTGAGCGCAATGATGTCGCCGGTCGTGCGCACCAGCACGCCGTTGGCAAAGCAGTGCCGGAACACATCGAGGGCCCGCAGCGTCGGCTGGTCCTTGCGGGGTTCCAGTTCCACCGCGCCCATCAGGCCAATGTTGCGGATGTCGATAACGTGGGGTGCGCCCTTGAGACTGTGCAGCCCGTCGGCAAAGGCCGGCGCGAGTGACGCGGCGCGCTCGAACAAACCTTCTTCGCGGTACACGGCCAGGGCCGCGAGACCCGCCGCGCAGGCCAGGGGATGTCCCGAGTAGGTGTAGCCGTGAAAGAACTCGACCGCCTGCTCCTGAAATCCGGACGCACTCACGCAGGCCTCGTAGATGCGCCGGTCGACCAGCACTGCGCCCATCGGGACCACACCGCTGGTGATGCCCTTGGCCACCGTCATCAGGTCGGGCTGCACATTAAAGGTGTGAGACGCGAAGGCCGAGCCGGTGCGGCCGAAGCCGGTAATGACCTCATCGAAGATCAGCAGGAGACCGTGCTTGTCGCAGATCGCTCGGATACGCTCCAGATAGCCCTTCGGTGGGAGCAGCACCCCCGCGGAGCCGGACACGGGCTCGATGATCACGCCGGCAATCGTGCTCGGATCGTGCAGGGCGATGAGCCGCTCCAGCGCGTCGGCGAGTTCAGCACCGTGCGCCGGCTGGCCCCGCGAGAAAGCATTGCGCGCGAGATCGTGGGTGTGTGGCAGGTGATCCACGCCCGGGAGCATCGCGCTCGCGAAGGCCTTCCGATTGGCCACCATGCCGCCCACGGATATGCCGCCGAAGCCAACGCCGTGGTAGCCGCGCTCCCGGCCGATGAACCGGAAACGTTGACCCTCGCCGCGGACCCGGTGATAGGCCAGGGCAATCTTGAGCGCGGTATCCACGGCCTCGGAACCGGAGTTGACGAAAAAGGCGTGGTCCAGGTTGCCGGGCGCCAGCTTCACGAGTTCGGCAGCCAGTTCGAAGGCGCCGGCGTGGCCCATATTAAAAGCCGTGGCGTAGTCCAGCTTGCCCACCTGCTCCCGGACCGCGGCGACGATCTTAGGGTGACAGTGGCCGGCGTTCACGCACCAGAGCCCGGCAATGCCGTCCAGAATCTTCTGGCCGTCCCGCGTGGTGTAGTACATCCCCGCAGCGGATTCGAGGAACAGCGGGTGCTGCTTGAAGTACCGGTTGGCCGTAAAAGGCATCCAGTAGGACTTCAGGTCTAGTTCCATGGAATCCACCCTACCGCCTTTCCCCGGGGCACACAATTCGGCAGGGCCGGGCTATGATCAGGCCATGAAGCGGATGCCTACGATCAAGGCCGTAATGACCCCGTTTCCCTACTCCGTGGACGTCGGCGCCTCGGTGGCCGATGCCAAGGCATTCATGCGTGAGCACCACATCCGCCACCTGCCCGTGACCCACGATGGGGAGCTCGTCGGCAGCGTTTCCGACCGGGACATCAAGCTGATCCTCGGACCCGACTTCGCCAACCCGGATGAAAACGAGACGCGGGTGGCCCACGCCATGGTGAAGGATGCCTACACGGTGGATATGGACACTCGTCTGGACGAGGTCCTCGCCCACATGGCCGAGCATCATCTGGGCTCGGCCATCGTCACGCGGCACGGCAAGCTGGCCGGAATCTTCACGGCCAACGATGCCTGCCGGCATTTCGCTGAATTCCTTCGCGAGCAGGTGCGGCGCGTGGGCGGCGACGACGCGGCCTGACGAGTATCATGCCCGCATGGACAGACCGCGCGAATTCCTGCCGCTTTCCATCGCCGTGCTCACGGTATCCGACACCCGCACGGTCGGGACGGACAAATCCGGCGCGCTATTGATCAGCCGCCTCGAAGACGCGGGCCACCGGCTGGGTGACCGGGCCCTGGAGCCCGACGACATGTACCGCATCCGCGCCACGGTCTCGGCCTGGATCGCCGACCCCGGTATCCACGCGATCATCACCACCGGCGGCACCGGCGTGACCGGCCGCGATGGCACCCCGGAGGCCATCGCCCCCCTCCTCGACAAACTCATCGAGGGCTTCGGCGAGATGTTCCGCCGGCTGTCCTGGGACGACATCGGCACCTCCACCCTCCAGTCCCGCTGCCTGGCCGGCGTGGCCAATGGCACCTACGTCTTCTGCCTGCCCGGATCGAGCAACGCCTGCGCGACGGGCTGGGACCAGCTCATTGCCTCCCAGCTCGACCACCGCACGCGACCCTGCAATCTCGTCGAACTGATACCGCGGCTCAAAGAGGTCTGAGATTGCCGTGGCCGCCCTCCAGATCCACCAGATTCCCTGCCTGCAGGACAACTACGGGTACCTGATCCACGACCCGGATGCGGTTCTGACGGCCACCATCGACACCCCGGACACCGGGGCCATCGAGCGGGCACTGACGGAACGGGGCTGGCAGCTCGACTACATCCTGAACACCCATCATCACTTCGACCACGCCGGCGGCAATCTCGCCCTCAAGGCGAAGACGGGCTGCGTGATCGTGGGCTCCCGGTCGGATGCGGGGCGCATTCCCGGCATCGACATCCTGGTGGGTGAAGGCGACAGCTTTGCGCTCGGCAGCCATCGCGCCCGGATCCTCGAGACCTCGGGCCACACGGTCGGCCACATCTGCTACGTGTTCGACGACGACCATGCTGCCTTCGTCGGCGACACGCTCTTTTCCCTGGGCTGCGGGCGATTGTTTGAGGGCACGCCGGCGCAAATGTGGACGTCCCTGCAGAAGCTCATGGGGCTGCCCGACGACATGCGCGTGTACTGCGCCCACGAATACACGGCGAACAACGGGCGCTTCGCGGTGACGCTGGAGCCGCGGAATGCCGCGCTGGCAGCCCGGGTGCGGGAAGTGGCAACGTTGCGGGCCGCCGGCCGGCCCACGGTGCCGAGCACCATCGGCCTGGAGAAAGCCACCAACCCGTTCCTGCGGCCAGCCAGCCCGGAACTCCGGGCAGCCCTCGGACTGCCCGGAGCGACCGATGCGGACGTGCTCGGGGCGACGCGCCGGCGCAAGGACAGCTTTTAGGCCCGCTTTCAGGATCGGCAGCAGATGCTCGAGGAAGTCGCCATCCAGTGCCCCCATTGCGGGGAAACCATCACCCTGGCGCTCGACCTGTCGGAGGGCGACCAGTCCTACGTGGAGGACTGCTCCG
>CAYMKJ010000008.1:0-23992 GCA_964391025.1 uncultured Chromatiaceae bacterium | reverse complement strand
CGCGCCCAGCGCATGACCGGGTTCTTGATGGGCGGTGCCTGGAAATTCATCATGAAGCCGAAGCCCCAGGGCGTGGTCTCGATGGTCGGGTCGCCGACTTTGTAGTCGTCTTTCTCGCCGGAGTAGCCGTGGGTTGGGTGCACGAACTCGTTGTGCGCCGGGTCGAGACCATTTTCGATGTTGCGCTCGTAGTTCGTTTCCCACCCGTAGTCCACGATGGTGTGGCGCCAGCCTTCCTTGCCGTACTCCGGCACGTCGAGGATGGGCGGCCGCTCAGCAGCGGGCAGGTCGCCAAGGAAGACATGAATGAGACCGTAGCGCTCTTCGACGGGATACGCATCGATGCGGCCCCGCTGGGGCACCTGCTTCTCGCTGCCGGGCCCGAGCGACGGGATCTTCCGCACATGGCCGTCGCCGTTGTACTGCCAGCCGTGATAGGGGCAGGCGACGCAGTCGCCCTTGACCTTGCCGGCGGCGAGGGAGGCACCCCGGTGGATGCAGGTGTCGCTTAAGGCATGGGCCTGGCCTTTGGAGTCGCGGAACAGGACGATGTCGTGACCGAGCATGCGCACCTTCTTCGGTGTGTCGGTCAGGTTATGACTCCACTCGGCGGCATACCAGAAGTTGATGTACATGCTGCTCTTCTCGCAGGGGACTGGGGTTCGTTTCGCGCCGAGGCAGGCCCCGGATTCACTGTAGGAGCGGCTTCAGCCGCGACTCCAGGCAGGGCTCCACAACGAAGACTACCCCATGACCACCCCCGTCAAGGTCTGCTGTGTGTGCGGTCGCGAAATGACCCGTGGTCACCGAGCAGCCCGACCCCTTGCAAGTCAAGTGCAAGTCGAAGGGTATAGTTGACGCCTCGTCATCAGTAGTGTGACTACCTACGTTGGGTCCATGTCTCTGGAGGCACAGGAAGTAGCTGATGCAAAGGCAAGCCCTCGTATTGATGCTGGTGGTTATTGTCCTACCGCAAGTCGCCATAGCAACCGGCGACCAGCACAGCGTCACGACCAACCTGTTGGGCACCTTCAATAACCCCCAGGAGAATGGCTGCATTCACGTCTCGCTGTTTTTCAATCGAGTCGACTGCTCGTACAGCCATCGTCGGGCGGAACTCAACGGCAAGCCAATTCCCTGGGTCGGTCCCGTCGTCGATCCGGTCTACTTGTGGACAGGCGTGCAAGTTTGACCACTTTTCGGCCCAAACAGGCGCCGAACTTTGACCGGGCATATCGCCGAAAACTACATTTGAAAGCGGCCTGTACCCGATGTGCCGGTGGTCACCGTCGGACGCCTGAGTCTGGTCCGCCTTCGACGACCGTTAACAGACATGCCTCATTTCAGAGCGAAATGAGGCATGTCCCCATTTCCTACGCCCGATCCTTCTGCTCTTCCAGCTCCAGCCAGCGGGCCGTGACCTGCTCGTGTTCCGACTGCTTCGCGCGCAGGGCATCGAGGACGGGGACGGTGTCGTGCCAGGCCTTGTCGTAGAAGCCCTTGGCGCCGGTCTGGCGCTCCAGGGCCTTGATCTCGGTTTCCAGCGCTTCGATTCTTATCGGCAGGGAATCCAGTTCCCGCTGGTCCTTGTAGCTCAGTTTGCGGACCTGGCGCGCGAGCTGTTTGCGCTTCTCCGCTGCTGAGGCCGGGGGCTCCCCGCCTTTCACGGCATGGGGATTGTCGGTTTCCGCCAGCGGGCGGCCCTGGCGCAGCCAGTCGTTGTAGCCGCCCACGTAGCGTTCGATGTGGCCCCGGGGCTCGAAGGCGAACACGCTGGTCACGACGGAGTCGAGGAACATCCGGTCGTGGCTCACCACGATCAGCGTGCCTTTGTATTCGTCCAGCCGGTCCTCGAGCACTTCGAGGGTTTCCACGTCGAGATCGTTGGTGGGCTCGTCGAGAATCAGGAAATTCGTTGGCTTGGTGAAGAGACGCGCCAGGATCACCCGGTTGCGCTCGCCACCCGACAGGGATTTCACCGGGGTCATGGCCCGCTTGGCGCTGAACAGGAAGCCCCTGAGATAGCCGATGACGTGCCGGTCGTGGCCGTTGATCTTCACGTAGTCACTGCCGTTGCCGACGATGTAGGCCACGCTCTTCTCGGGATCCAGGGTTTCCCGCAGCTGGCCGAAGTAGCCGATCTCCAGGGCAGTGCCGGTCTTGATTATCCCGTGCTGGGGAATGATTTCCCCCAGCAGGATGCGCAACAGGGTGCTCTTGCCGACCCCGTTGTTGCCGAGCAGGGCGATCCGGTCCCCGCGCATGATCTTGCAGGAGAAGTCCTTGATGAGTTCGTCACCACGAAAACCGTGCGTGACGTGCTTCGCCTCGATCACCTTGCGGCCCGACTGGTCTGCTTTCTCGATGGAGATCCGCGCCCGGTTCAGGGGCGTCAGGCGGTCGGCATACTCCTGGCGCAGGTTTTCGAGCCGCCGCACGCGGTTCTGATTGCGGTGCCGCCGGGCCTTGACCCCCTGGCGAATCCAGACTTCCTCGTCGTCCAGCTTCTTGTCGAAGAGCTTGTTCGCCGTGGCCTCGTCCTCGAGCAGCTTCTCCTTGCGCTCCAGGTACTCGTCGTAGCTGCCGGGGAAGCTCAGCAGCCGCCCCCGGTCCAGTTCGCAGATGCGCGTGGCCAGCTTGTCGAGGAAGGCCCGGTCGTGGGTGATGAACAGCACGGCCCCCGGCCAGGAGCGGATGCGGTTCTCGAGCCACTGGATCGTGACGATATCCAGGTGGTTGGTGGGCTCGTCGAGGAGCAGCAGGTCGGGCTTGCTGATCAGCGCCTTCGCCAGACCCACCCGCCGGCGCCAGCCGCCCGAAAGTTCGCCAATCGGCTGGTCGGGTGGCAGCGCCATTTCCGCCATCATGAGTTCGACCCGCTGGTCGATGCTCCAGCCGTCCAGCTCGTCGATGCGATGCTGGAGGTCGTCGAGGCGCTTCATGCCCGCCTTGTCCAGCGCCTGATGGGCGAGCCGCTCGTACTCGTCCACCAGGGTCTTGAGGTCCGCAAGCCCCTCGGCGACCACCTCCCGCACCGTGGCCTCCACGTTCTCCGGCAGCGCCTGGTCGAGCGTGCTCATGACCAGGCCATTGCGGTACTGGATCAGTCCGCTGTCCGGCTGGACGATGCCCGTGATCAGGCGGAAGAGGGAGGTCTTCCCCGTGCCGTTTCGCCCGATCAGGCACACGCGCTCGCCGGGATCGACTTCGAACCCGACGTGGACCAGCAGCTTTTGTTCGCCGTAGGCAAGCGAAACGTCATCGAGGCGGACGAGGGACATGGTGCGTGGGGATCGGCTCAGAAAACGTGGCGCGCATTATACTGGCTCCGCCCGCACGGCTTGGAAGACATGGCCACCTTCGACAGAAACACGACAGCTGAACAGGCCACGGCCGGGCTGGACCTGGCGGGCCGGACGGCGCTCGTGACCGGCGCAACGTCGGGCATCGGCTTGGAAACGGCCCGGGTTTTAGCCCTGCGCGGGGCCCACGTGCTCGTCACGGGGCGCACCCTGGACAAGGCCCGGGCGGCCTGCGCGGAGATTCCAGGCCGGGCCACGCCGCTGGCCTGCGAGCTCGGGGACGTTGACGCCGTGGTCGAGTGCGCCGCCCGGGTCACCCAGCTCAAGGTGCCCCTCGACATGCTGATCTGCAACGCCGGGATCATGGCGCCGCCGACGCTCGAGCTGGTGCGGGGGCTCGAGAAGCAGTTCGTCGTGAATCACCTGGGCCATTTCCTGCTGGTGCACCGCCTGCTGCCTGCGGTCCAGGCAGCACCCGCCGGCCGGGTGGTGATGGTGAGCAGCAGCGCCCACCAGTGGGCGCCACCCGGGGGCATCGCTTTCGACAACCTGACGGGCGGGAAGCGCTACGACCCGCGGGTGTTTTACGGGCAGTCCAAGCTCGCGAATGCACTGGTGGCGAGGGAACTGGCGAGGCGGCTGGCCGGCACGGCGACGACTGCCAACGCCGTCCACCCGGGCCTCATCATCACCAACATCATCCGCTACCTCCCGAAGTGGCAGCAGCTGCTGGCGCCCCTGGTTGGGCCACTGCTGCGCTCCCGGATCAAGACCCCGGCCCAGGGCGCCGCGACCACCTGCTACGTGGCCGCGCACCCGGATGTGGCGGGGATCAGCGGTCGCTATTTCGCCGACTGTGCCGTGGCAACGCCTGAGAAGGTGATGGAGGACGACGCGCTGGCGGCGCGGCTCTGGACTGAATCGGAAAAACTCACGCGGGCCTGGTTGTGAACACATCTGTAGGAGCGCCTTCAGGCGCGACATTCCTTTCCGGTCGCGCCTGAAGGCGCTCCTACGGGAAAAGTCATGAACGCAGAAGACCAGCTCATCGCCGACACCCTCCGCAGCGTAAAGACCATCGCCGTCGTCGGCGCTTCCAGCAAACCGCAGCGTGCGTCCTACGGGGTGATGCGCTTCCTCCAGGCCCATGGCTACCGGTGTATTCCCGTGAACCCGAAGCTGGCCGGACAGACGCTGCTGGGTGAAAGCGTGTACCCGGATCTGAAGTCCATCGGCCAGCCCGTCGACATGGTGGACGTCTTCCGCAACTCGGCAGACGCGGGCCCGGTCGTGGACGAAGCCATCGCCATCGGCGCGAAGGTGGTCTGGATGCAGCTTGGCGTGATCAATGCGGCGGCAGCGGAGCGGGGGTGTGCGGCGGGGCTCACCGTCATTATGGACCGGTGCCCGGCGATGGAGATTCCGCGGCTGGGGTTAGATCGGCCGTAGGAGCGGCGACCGCCGCGACCTTCGTATCCGGTCGCGCCTGAAGGCGCTCCTACAAGCCGCTCCTACAACACTTCAATACCCCCGCACTCGATCCCCTTCAATCAGCTCCAGCCACTCACCCGCGTTACCCTCGACCACTGCCACGCGACGGCCGGCGTAGGGCACACCCTCGACATGTCGTGGCGAGCGGCGTGTGACCAGCGGCAGGTCGGCGAAGGTCGGCACCAGGAAGCTCACCATCGACATCCCGGGCGGCAGATGCCCGTCCCGGCGCCGCCGGGGCTGCACGGCGGTTGGCAACTCATCCATTTCCACCAGGAAGCTACGGCCCGGAATCCGGGCGATGGACGTTGGAAATACGGTGGAGTAGGGGACCGCGCAGCCGTCGGCCAGGATCGTGTTGATGAAGGGCATGCGGTCCATGATCCGGAGCCCGAGTGTGCCGCCATAGAATGCGTGCATCTGTTCTGACGACGGGCCTCCAACGGTGACGATGAAGACCCGGTCCACGGATGAGCGGGCGCCGTGCAATCCGTAGCGGCTGCCGCCTGGCAGGATGCGCGTGAAGTAGATCAGCTCGCCGGAGGGCCCCACCACCTGCATGGCGCGTGGGGCCCGCGGTCGCGGAAAGAGATCACCAGGGCCCCCGAGAATCGTGAAGGGTGAGCCGCGCAAGCGCTGCGCCAGGCCGTCCACATCCCTGACCAGCAACTCCATGGCGTTCCAGCCGAAGGTCATGGGCGGGCCGTAGCCGCCGGGATCATCGGTCTCGACGAAGCGTATATAAGAGTCCTGGCCACTCTCGGGCAGCAACGTGCAGTAACGCTGCCCGGCCGCCGCCGGGGTGTTCCAGGCGGCGCACAGTTCCACTCCAAGTTCGCCACTCTCAACAACCTGATAGCCCAGGTACCGGGTCCAGGCGGTGATGACGGGGTCCAGTTCGGGTACGCACTGGGTGACGATTGCGATGTGCCGGAGCAGCCTGGCGCGGTGCCCAGGGCCGGCGTATTCCGAGGCCGCCTCGACGCCGCCGACAGACGCGCTCATCGAAATCCGTGCCTCATGTGGGCTCCCAGCGCAGCGGCTCCTCGTCCATCAGCGCGATCTGCTCCCGCAGCGCGAGCACGTGGTCGTCCCAGTAGCGCCGGCCGCCGAACCAGGGGAAGGCGATCTGGAAGGCCGGGTCGGCCCAGCGCCTGGCCAGCCAGGCGGCGTAATGCATGATCCGCAGGGTTCGCAGGGCCTCGATCAGGTTCAGTTCGGCACCGTCGAAGGCACGGAATTCGGTGTAGCCCGCCAGCAGTTCGGCCAGTTGAGGTGTCTGTTCGTGCCGGTCGCCGGACAGGAACATCCACAGGTCCTGCACGGCTGGCCCCGTGCAGGTGTCGTCGAAGTCCACGATGTGCAGGATCTGGTCGAGCACCAGGACGTTGCCCGGGTGGAAGTCGCCGTGCAGGCGCAGTTCCCGCGGCTCGCCAGCGCGTTCGTAGCAGAGCTGCACGCGGTCGAGCGCGGCCTCGCAGACGCTGTCATAGGCGGCGCGGATGTCGTCGGGGATCAGGCCGGCGTCAAGCAGGAACCGGATGGGGATCTCACCGTAGGAATGCACGTCGAGGCGCGGCCGGTGGCTGAACGCGGCGCGCTGGCCGCAGAGGTGGATGCGCGCCACGAAGCGGCCGAGCTGGCGCAAGAGTTTCAGGTCGTCCAGTTCCGGGGCCCGCCCACCGAAGCAGGGGTACACGGCAAAGCGGAAGGCGCCCTTGTGATGGAGGGTCCGGCCATCCCTGTCGAAGGGCGCCGCCACCGGGATTTCCTCGGCGGCCAGCTCGAGCGTGAAGTCGTGTTCCTCCTGGATGGCGGCATCGGTCCAGCGCCCCGGCCGGTAGAACTTCGGGACCACCGGCGGGCCGTCCTCGATGCCCACCCGGTAGACCCGGTTCTCGTAGCTGTTGAGCGTCAGCAGGCGGCCGTCGCACTGGAAACCGAGGCTTTCCACCGACGAGAGGATGTCGTCCGGCGACAGGTCCTGGTAGGCCAGCGTGTCATGCGAGGCATTCACCCGATTGCTACCCGAGCACTGCGAAGAACTCGAGCCACACGCCATCCGGCGACCGGATGGGGCTTTTTCTCGGGGCTGTCATGCCAAACATCCTAGCAATATCAGGCTGGCAAGTACGGCTGGCCGCTGCCGGTCTGCTATTCTCTGCGCCCCATTTTTGCGGACGCAGGCTGATGGCTGAAGAACCACTTGATCTGGAACTCAAGATGGAGGAGCGCGACCTCTATCAGGAAGAGATCTTCACTGACCGGCGGGTGGGAACCATCCAGCGGCTGACGCCGATCGACAAGACCGGCAAGCCCGATCCGGCTCGCCCGGTCATCTACGTGGGGCAGACGCAGCTCATGTCCCGCATGGGGGCCTTGCCACTCAGCTTCGAGATTCCCGGCGACTCCCTGGAGCAGGCGGTCCAGAATTTTGCCGCCGCTGCCAACGGCTCGCTGGTCGAGACGATGCAGAAGCTCGAGGAAATGCGCCGCGAGCAGGCCTCGTCACTGATCGTGCCGGACGCCGGTGGCGGCTTCGGCGGCGGTGGCGGTGGGATGGGTGGTGGCGGCGTGGCAGGCGGTGGCCGCTTCCGGATGCCCTGACCGCACGGCAGGTACCGGGCTCATGACGTCTGGTCCTGTTTCGCGAGGCGGTGATTAGGCCTTTCCCAGAAGGAGCTATGCGGTGAGTACCGTGCTCGTCGTTGTCCTCATCCTCAACGCCCTCTGGTTCGGCGCCGCCTTCCGCTATTTCAGCCTGACGCCGGACACGGCGGCGAAGGTCCTGGTCCCGAAGTCCGCGCGCGAATCGCCGCTGTTCAAGACCCTGTCGGCATCCATGCCTTTCCTTGGTGGCATGAACCTGGCGTTTGCGGTGTTGTCGATCCTGCTGTTGTTCAACATGGCGCTGTTCCCTGGTGCCCGGCAGAGAGCGTTGTTTGCCATCGTTTTCGCCATAGCTCACGCGAGCCAGTTCGCGTTCAACGTTCCGATCGCGCTGCGCGGCGGGCGGCGGGGTGAATCGTTCTGGCCGGTGCTGCACGGGCCGATGCTGTTCATCTTTCTGGTGGATGGGACCCTGGCATTGGCGAATCTGCTTGTGGCAGTGGGCTTGTGGTTATGATGGCTACCATGTGCGCCGACGAGACCGCCACCCGGCTCGCTGAGCGCGTCCTCGCACTGGCGGGCGGCGCGACTGGCGCTGCCGGCATCGAGGTCGTACTGGCCGAACCGGGCCGGGTGCATCTGTCTATTGGCCGGCGGGACGACCTGGTCCAGTTCAAGGGCTACTTTCACGGGGGCGTGATCAGCGGCCTTGCGGATCTCGCCGCCGGGGGCGCTGTGACCACGACATTGCCACCCGGGCGCGCCGTGGTGTCCATCAGCCTGCACGTGAATTTTCTCGCGCCCGCCAAGGGAGAGCGGCTCGTGGCGAAGGGCAGCGTTGTGAAGGTCGGCGGCACAGTGGGTGTGGCGAGTGTGGACGTGGTGACGATCGAAGCGGACCGCGAGCTGCTTTGTGCCACGGCGACGGTGACATTTCGGGTCGTGGGCACCGCTATCAACAACTAAAGAAACTAACAAAACTAAGGTCCGGTACCTTTCGCGGTTGCAGCGCGAATGGCCGAGGCGAGCGCACGCAGGTCGTCCTCCGTGTGGGCGGTGGACAGGAACCCCACTTCGTAGGGGCTCGGCGGCAGGTAGATGCCATCCGCCAGCAGCGCGTGGAAGAACGGCGCGAAGCGGGCGACGGCCCGGTCGGACAGGCCGGCGGGCGTGCGCATGGGTCCGGGTGCGGTTGCGTCGTCCAGCACCAGCCAGAAGAGCGAGCCCCAGCGCTGCACGCGCAGGCCGGGGACATCCCGGAGAAGTTCGTCCAGCAGCTGCCCGTGCCCTTCCAGCGCCAGATACGCCGCGCCGTCTGTAAGCTGCCGGAGCGTGGCCAGACCGGCGGCCATCGCCACCGGGTTCGCGGACAGCGTGCCCGCCTGGTACACGGGCCCTAGCGGCGCCACGAGCTCCAGCACCTCGCGCCGGCCGCCGTAGGCGCCCACGGGAAAGCCCCCGCCGATGATCTTTCCGTAGGTCACCAGATCGGGATGGATACCGGTAATTCCGGCCATGCCGCCGAAGGCAGTGCGAAAGCCGGTGATCACTTCGTCGAAGATCAGCAGCGCGCCATGTTGCTGGCATTGCCAGGCCAGCCTGGCGAGAAACTCCTGCCGTTGCGGCAGCAGGCCGTGATTGGCCGGCAGCGGCTCGATGATGGCGGCTGCAATCTCGCCGCCGCGCGCCGCGAACAATCCTTCGAGGGCCGCGCTGTCGTCCAGTGGCAGCACCAGGGTGTCAGCGGCCACACCCGGCGTGACGCCGGCGCTGTCCGCCACTCCTCCCACACCAGAGGCAGCCAGGCCGGAGCCGGCGCGAATCAGCATGGAGTCCACGTGCCCGTGGTAGCAGCCGTCGAACTTGAGAATTACGGAGCGGCCGGTGGCAGCCCGGGCGAGCCGCAGTGCCGACATCACGGCCTCCGTGCCGGAATTCACGAAGCGGAGCCGCTCCACCCAGGGCAGGCGACCCGTGATGAGCTCGGCGAGTTCCAGCGAGCCCGCCTCCGCGGCGCCGTAGCTCCAGCCGCGACTCGCAGCGTCTTCGACGGCCTTCAGCACGAGCGGGTGGGCATGCCCGAGGATCAAGGGGCCGAAGGCCATGCAGAAGTCCACGTAGTGCCGGCCGTCCACGTCTTCCAGCCGGCTCGCCCGGGCCGATCTGATGAACACCGGTGTGCCACCCACGCGGCGAAACGCCCGGACCGGTGAATGCACGCCGCCTGGTGTTACGGCCTGGGCGCGGGCAAACAGGTCGGCGGACCGGGTCACTGCTGTTCCAGATGTCGATCAAGGTACAGCGGCGCGCGGCGAGCCGCGTAGCTGATGATTATCCGGGCACCGGCGCGGACGAAGGCGGTCCACGTTTCCAGTTGCGCACGCACCGGGTCGGCAAGGTTCTGCGCGGCGAGCAGATCGATGCCTGCCTGTTCGCCGCTGGTCTGGTAAACGGCCCAGGGCAGCGGGATAGCGGCGGACAGCCGGGCAAGGACGTCGAGATACGGCAGACCTGGCTTCACCATCAGGATGTCGGCCCCCTCGGCTGCATCGCGCCGGGCGGCGAGCAGGGCGTCGTCCGGCCGGGCCGGATCGATCTGGTAACTGGCGCGATCCTTCAGCGGGTTGGCTCGATCCGGCGCGGAGTCAGCAGCCACCCGGAACGGTCCGTAGAACGCAGAGTGGAATTTCGCGGCGTAACTCATCACCGCCCGGCGCTCGAAGCCGGCGCCGTCCAGGCCCGCCCGAATTGCTGCCACCCGGCCGTCCTGCATGTCGCTGGGGGCGATGCAGTCTGCTCCCGCGTGGGCGAACTGGAGTGCTGCGTCGGCGAGCGCAGCCACGGTCACGTCGTTGTCGAGATGGTCCCGGTCGTCCGTCAGGACGCCGCAGTGACCGTGGGTAGTGTAGGAGCAGAGGCACACATCGGCGGCGACCCAGACTGCGTCGCCGAAGCGGCTCTTGATGTCGGCAAGGCGCGCGCTGGTGAAGGCGTACGAGACGTTCCGTTCGCGGGTCGGCTCCAGCTTTTCACGGGGCGCGCCGAACAGCAGGAACTTGCTGACGCCCTGCTCCAGATCCGCCTCGATCTGCCGCAGCAGGCTTGACGGTGTTTCCCGGTAGACGTCGCGCAGGCCGGGCACGGCCTCCCGCTCGGCCAGCCCTTCCACGACGAACAGGGGCTGAATGAATTGTTCCGGGTGCAGGCGTACCGCCCGTGTGAGCTCGCGAATGTGCCGGTTGTCCCGGTTACGTCGCAGGCGGACGGGCCGGCTGGTCAATGGAGCCACCGCTGCCACTCCCGGCCGTTGGGGAACGGCTGTGCATCAGTGCCTGCCGCTCGCAGCGCGCGCAGTGTCTTGCCGGCGCCGCAGGCGTGGTGAGCGTTGGGGGGCAGCGCCGCGCGCAGCGCGTGGAACTGCTCGGGGCTGCTCCAGTAGAAGTGCGTGGCCTTGCGGGCCGCCTCGCGCAGGCCCTGCAGTACGGATTCGTCGGTGGGCGGGACGATGTCGTAGGTGGCGAGAACGCGGCCCACGCCAGAAGCCCGCCAGCCTGGCACGGCCCAGCTGGAGGTGAGCGCTGTCCAGTCCCGGAGCGGCGGCAGGCCGAGCACCGGGCACTCAAGGGTTGCGCGAACCTCCTCGAAGCCCAGATTGTCGCCGCAGCCTTCTACCCACAGGCCCAGGGCAGCCAGCCGCCGCCAGCTTTCCACGCCGCTCACCCACAGCCGCGCTCCGGCCGGCAGCGTGCGGTGCTGGAGTGCGTGCCAATAGGCGGCGAACACGGCGGCCTCGGGCCGGAGCGGGTCCAGCGTCGGCAACGTTTCGGTGGGTTGCCGTGTGCAGGCCCGTTGCCAGGCAATGCCGTCGAAGCCGATCGCCTGGTGCGGCGGCGCCGGCCTGCGCCAGTCCAGCCTCTCAACCACGCCCGAGGACATGGATCCTCTTACAAAGCAGACCGGCCCCAACTCCCCATGTCGAATCGCAGTCACCCCAAGCCCGGGCCGGTCAGTCCGGTCGGTGCTCCCAAGGGCCAGTTCTTCCAGTGCCACCAACTCCGCCGCCTCCGGATCGTGCAGCCCGCGAAGCAGGTCGAGCACACCCTCGTCACCAGCCCTGCACTCCACCGCCAGCACCCCCTGGCCAGCCGCGACCGGGCACTTGGTCAGCGGTAGCACCATCCAGCGCACGTTGGTGAGCAGTGACCCCAGCGCGGCATGGCCGGCCGGGTCGTTCCAAAGCCTGGCCAGTCCCGCAAGTGCCAGCACGACGCCGTCCAGGGCGCCCGCCTCGACACGAGGCTGCTGAAGCCGGGCAAGACGTGCGTCCACCGCCCCACGCACGGGCAGGAATTCGATGACCGGCGATCGATCGGTGGCGGGGAGCGCGTAGGCCAGGAAGTCGGCCACGTTGCCCTGGCGCCGGGGCGATGACGACCCCAGTCGGAGCGGCTGGCCCGCTGTGAGGCGGGCCGGCACATCGGCGCGCCACACGATCACGTCCCGGGGATTCTCGCGCGCCGGCAGCGCGGCCCGGACCATGCCGTGGTGACGCACCAGCGGGAGATCCTTCAGCGAGTGCACACAGAAATCCACGTCGCCAGCCAGCAAGGCCTCGTCGAGTTCGGCCGAGAAGAAATCGGGATCCCGCACATTCTGGAGGGGGACATCCCGGTTACGGTCGCCACGGGTGCTGACGATGACGAGCTCCACGGCGATATCCGGGTGCAGCCGCTGCAGCGCCATGGCAACCCCGCGGCTTTGCGCCGTTGCCAGCAGCGACCCGCGCGTTCCGAGTCGGAGTCGGTTCATAACCTTCCCGGGCCCAGGCTCAGCTTCAGGCGCGCAGCCGAGCCAGCCCCGACGGGGCGCGGAGCGGGCGGGCATTTTCCAGCCGCGCCTCGACCAGTGCCGTGCAGGCTATAGCGGCATCTGCCAGTTGGCGGCTGCTGTGCTGGTCCCGCGCGCTGGCGAGATCGAACACGTCATCCAGATCGAAACTCGCCGCTGCGGATGGCCAGCGAAGCCCATCGCTGCGCCTCTGGCCCAGATGGACAAGCCCGCGCACTGTATGCGGCCTGAGCCGGGCGCACCACGCCAGGTCATGGTCCGGACTGCGTGGTGTCGTGAACACGATATCCGTAGCCCAGTCGCCAGCGGCGTCCGCCTCGTCCGGTGCAAACCACCGGCAGACGTCAGTCAGTGGCGCCCCGTGGCGGTGGTTCCAGACACCCACGTCGAAGGTCCGAAAGAGCGGCAACATCGAGCGGGTGAGGTCGCCGGTGCCGACGAACAGCACACGGGCGTCACGCTTTGGCGCGAGCAGTGCCCGAACCAGGCTGCCGTAGGAGGTCCCGCCGAGGCCCTGCAAATGGTCTGTGCGCAGCACTCGCGTGTCGGCTTGCACGGCCTGGACAATCGGTTGGAGACGCTGCCAGTCGTCCGGCGCGAGCAGGGCGGCCGCCTGTTCAGAGGCCCGCCGGAACTGGCCGAACACGTTCGTTTCGCCGGGTACGGCACTGTGCAGGCCGCTCGCCACTTCGAGCAGCAGGCGGTACGCCGCCGGGCCGGTGCTGACTTCGCCGGTGGCATCGGCCGCCAGTCTCGGGCGCGGCGTGAGACCGAACGCGAGTTGCCGCAGGCACGTAGCGAGGAATACGCCGGACGATCGCAACCGGCCGATCGTGGCGGGTGATAGTTGCCCGCCTGGCCAATGCAGGCACCAGAGGCGGGTGACGAGCGCCGGGACGGTCGGAGGCATCCGGTCTCTTCAGGCGGCCTTGCCGCCTCCCTCGATGCCTGCCAGCCACGCGTCGTCGGAACCCTCGGCCACCTCCTGGAACAGGAAGCTCGACAGGTACCGTTCACCGGTGTCGGGCAGCATCACGAGGATGGAGGAACCGGCCGGTGCCTTCTCCGCCACCTTGAGGCCGGCGGCGAGCGTGGCGCCGGCCGACAGGCCAACGAAGATGCCTTCCTCCCGTGCGAGGCGCAGGGCATTCTCCTTGCCTTCGTCGTCAGTGACGGTCACGAGCTCGTCGTAGACCTGCGGGTTCAGCACGTCCGGCAGGAAGTCCGGCGTCCAGCCCTGGATCTTGTGGGGCTTCCACTCCTTCCCGCCGAGCAGCGAGGCACCCGCCGGTTCCGTGACAACCACGCGGACTTCCGGCCGTGCCGCCTTGATGACTTCTCCGGCGCCGGTCAGCGTGCCGCCGGTGCCCCAGCCCGTGACCCAGAAATCGAGTCGCCGGCCGGCGAAATCCTGCAGGATTTCCGGGCCGGTCGTCTGCCGGTGATAGGCCGGATTGGCCGGATTCTCGAACTGGCGCGCGAGGAACCAGCCGTGCTTGCGCGCGAGCTCCTCGGCCCGGCGCACCATGCCCGTGCCTCGCTCAGCGGCCGGCGTGAGGATCACCCTGGCGCCAAAGGCCCGCATGATCTTCCGCCGTTCGACGGAGAAGGTCTCCACCATCGTTGCGACGAAGGGATAGCCCTTGGTGGCGCACACCATGGCCAGTGCGATCCCGGTATTGCCGGAGGTGGCTTCCACCACGGTCTGGCCCGGCTTGAGGGTGCCGCGCCGCTCAGCGTCGGTGATGATCGCAAAGGCCAGCCGGTCCTTCACTGAACCGCCAGGGTTGAAGGCCTCGACTTTCACGTACATTTCGACATGTTTCGGGGCGATGCGATTCAACCGGACCACCGGCGTGCCGCCAATCGTTTCCAGGATGTTGTTGTAGATCATCGTTGTGCTCCTGAGTGTTGCTCATTGTAGGCCGCGCCGGGTGCAGCAGGTCTGAACCAGTCGAGGCGGGAACGAAGGGCGACGACGTCCCCCACGTACAGGATTGCCGGTGACGTGACACCGGCAGCGGAAACCTGCCCGGCGATGTCGCCGAGCGTGCCGGTCACGCAGCGCTGGGCGTCCGTCGTGCCGGCCATCACGACGGCCGCCGGCGTCGCTGCGGGCCGACCGTGCCGCACCAGCGCCGCGCTGACGTCAGCAACGCGCCGCCCGCTCATGTAGACCACCAGGGTCTGGCCCAATGCGGCGAGACCCTGCCAGTCTGGTTGCTGGTTCATTTCCTGGCCTGTTTCCTGCCCCGAACCCAGGTGCGCCGTGACAAAGGTAACGGCGTGGGCTTCGTTGCGATGCGTGAGTGGGATGCCGGCGTAGGCGCCGCAGCCACTGGCCGCTGTGATACCGGGGACGACCTGGAAGGGCAGGCCGGCATCGGCCAGCGCGAGGGCCTCCTCACTGCCGCGCCCGAAAACATAGGGGTCTCCGCCCTTGAGCCGGCACACGCGCTGGCCGGCTTGCACGCGTGCAATCAGCAGCGCATTGATTGCCGCCTGGGAGGTGGAGGGACCGCCGCCGGTCTTGCCCACATTGATCAGTTCCGCGTCCCGGCGGGCGTAGGCGAGCAGCGCCGGAGCGCCCAGGCGATCGTAGAGCACCACATCCGCGTGCTGCAGGAGGTGCAGGCCGCGCAGGGTCAGCAGCTCCGGGTCACCGGGCCCGGCGCCGACCAGCCAGGCTTCACCCGGCCCGGTGGCCCGGTACTCGCCCGCCTCCAGTGCCGCTGAGAGCGCGGCGTCCGCGGTAGCCAGACGCCCGCCACTGAGAACGTCGTGCGCAACGCCCGGCCGGGCGTCGAGCGCTCCGGTCAGGACCTGTTCCCAGAGCCGTCGTCGGTCGGTCACATCCGGCAATTTTGCCTTCACGCGCTCCCGCCAGCTGCCTGCCCACTCGGCCAGCGCGCCGAGCCGCGCCGGCAGCCAGCTCTCCAGCTGCTGGCGCAGGAGGCGGGCCAGAACCGGGGCCTGCCCCCCGCTCGATACGGCGACGAGGAGTGGCGACCGGTCGACGATGGAGGGACTTATAAAGGTGGACACCTCGGGATCGTCCACCACGTTGCAGAGGCGGAGCGCGATGCGCGCCGACTCCGCCACCGCGTGGTTCACCGCCCGGTCGTCGGTGGCCGCGATCACGAGGAGCTGGAACGGCACTAGTGACGGATCGAATGGCCGGAGCACCAGATCAATCCGACCGGCCTCCGCGTCAGCCTTGAGACCGGGTGAAAGCTGGGGGGCGTTCACCGTCACCCGCGCCCCGGCGGCCAGCAGCTGGGCCACCTTGCGCTCCGCCACGTGGCCCCCGCCCACCACGAGGCAGGGCTGGCCAGAGAGCGACGCGAAGATCGGCAGGTATTGCATGACTTGGGGAACCAGGACCCGAAGGGGCAACGCCACGATAGCCCCCGGGCGCCCCGGGAAAAAATAGTCGATTGACAGGCTCTTGTAACCAGTGGCTATATACCCCGCTCCCATGACCCTGCAGCAACTCAAGTACCTGGTGGCCATCGCCGACAGCGGCCTCAACATCACGGCCGCGGCTGAGCGCCTGTACACCAGTCAGCCCGGCATCAGCAAACAGCTGAAACTCCTGGAGCAGGAGCTGGGCGTGCAGCTCTTCACCCGCAAGGGCAAGAGCCTCGCCGCCATCACCCCCGCCGGCCGGGACGTCATCGCCCGGGCCCGGCGCATCATGCGCGAGGCGGAAAACATCCGGAGTCTGGCCAGCGATCTGTCCGGGGAGCAGGAAGGCACGCTGTCGATTGCGACGACGCACACCCAGGCCCGCCACGTGCTGCCGGAGGTCATCAAGGAGTTCCGTGAGCGTTACCCGAAGATCAATCTGGAGTTGCACCAGGGCACTTCCGAACAGATTGCCGAGCTGGTGGCGGCCAACCGCGTGGACTTCGCGATCGCTACCGGTTCCCGCCAGCTCTTCCCGGGCCTCGTGCTGCTGCCCTGCTTTCGGTGGGACCGGATCATCCTGGTGCCGAATGGTCATCCCCTGACGGGCTCGACGGGGGCAGACGCGAAGGGTACGGGCACCAAGCCGCTGACGCTGGCCGTTCTGGCGGGCTACCCCCTCGTGACCTACGTCTTCGGCACCACCGGTGAGTCATCCCTCAAGAAGGCGTTTGCGGCCCAGGGTCTCGAGCCCAACGTGGTGTTTACCGCCCGGGACGCGGACATCATCAAAACCTACGTCCGGATGGGCATGGGAGTGGGGATCGTGGCGCCAATGGCCTACGAGTGCCAGGACCGGAAGGACCTGACGGCGATCTCGGCTGCCGGCCTGTTTCCCCGGGTGACCACCTGGCTCGGTTTCCGGCGGGACTCCGTCCTGCGCCGCTACATGGTGGAATTCGTCACGCTATTTGCACCGCACCTCACGCCGCACCTCACGCGCAAGGCCGCCCAGTTGCCGACCCAGGCGGAGGTGGACGCATTGTTTGACGAGGAGACGCTGCCGGTGCGGGTGGGTTGCGAGGAAGTGTAGGAGCGCCTTCAGGCGCGACGGGATTTTCCCCGTTCGTCGCTGAAACGCTCCGCAGAGAAAAATCCCGTCGCGCCGGTCGGCGCTCCTACAGTCCCGAGAGGTCGATGTCGTGCAGGCCGCACTCCCGCTTCAGGCCGAAGAAGCGGGTTTCCTCTTCCGTCTTCACCGCATGGATCGGCTTGGTGGTGTGCACGTCGCCCACCGAAACGTAGCCCTGCTCCCAGAGAGGGTGGTAGGGCAGGTCGTTCTGTTTCAGGTAGCGGAACACATCCCGGTCCGTCCAGTCGGCGATCGGGTGGATCTTCCACCGCTCGCTGCCGACCAGACCCTGATCATTGAGATGGGCATTCAGGAAGGGCACATTGGCGCGACTTGGGGACTGGGACCGGCGCAGACCGGCAAACCAGCTACCCACGTTGAGTTCGCGCAGGGCGCCCTCCATGGGCTCCACCTTGTTTTCGCGATTGTAGGTTTCAAGGCCGGCGAGGCCCTGCTGCCAGCGCTTGCCGTAACGGGCTTCCTGCCAGGCCGGGCTCTGGGCATTCCGGTAGGTCTTGAGGTTCAGGTTGAGGCGGTCGGACAGGACATCCACAAACTGATAGGTTTCGGTGAACAGATAGCCCGTGTCGATGAAGATCACGGGAATGTCGGGCCGGTGCCGGGTGACGAGGTGCAACAGCACCGCCGCCTGGATGCCGAAGCTGGAGGTCAGGACGTGCTCGCCGGGCAGGTGCTCGAGAGCCCAGGCCACCCGCGCGGAGGCCGACAGGCC
This sequence comes from uncultured Chromatiaceae bacterium, assembly GCA_964391025.1. Lineage (GTDB taxonomy): Bacteria > Pseudomonadota > Gammaproteobacteria > Steroidobacterales > SHZI01. The sequence continues at coordinate 6,468 of CAYMKJ010000008.1, read as the reverse complement.
GGCGAACAGCTTGTTGCCGTGGGCTAGCGCATGCTCGCGGGTCTCGCTTTCGTCAAACAACACCGTGGTGCTATTAAGCACACTGGTATCGATATCGGAGAGAACCAGACTGGCGGCTGCGGACACGGGTGACTCCTGCCGGGGCGTGAAGTGCAAAGTAACCGCCCGGCATTGGGTAAGGAACGACGTTGTTGTTATCCATGTATAACCGGCCCGTATAACCGACCGGCAGATCTGTGAAGTACCTCCAGGAAGGCCCCCAACGGGGCGGTCAGGCCCTTGATGTTGTTGGCGCTCTGTCAGCTCAGGGCTCCTCTAGGCTACACTTTCCCTTCGAGCGGCCGTCGGCCGCGGGTTCTGCGCTACCTGACAACCAGCAATTACCCGGTCCGCTAGTCGCCCGGGTAAAAGGGTCCTGACATTGGAGACTCTCCGCCTCGTTTATCACACCGCCAAGGTGCGCCTCGGCTTCCTGATCATGGCCTGCGCCCTGGCCGGCCTGGCCGTCAGCCCGGGTGGTGAACTGTCCGCCTGGCAGGTGTTCGTGCTCGGCGTGGCCACACTGCTGTCGTCTGCCGCTGCGGGCGCCTTCAACCAGCTCTGGGAGCGGGACCTGGATCGCGACATGAAGCGCACCCGTGAGCGGCCGTTCGTCACGGGGCGGTTTGCCGCCACGGGTGCCTGGCACGTCGGTATCGGGCTGGTCCTGCTGATCTCGGTGGTGGCCGCCGCGCTGGCGACCAACGTGACGGCCGCGCTCTACATTTTCCTCGGTGCCTTCACCTATGGGGTTGTCTACACGGTCTGGCTGAAGCGCCGCACCTGGCTCAACATCGTGATCGGCGGCCTGGCGGGCAGCTTTGCCGTCATGGCGGGAGCCGCTGCTGTTGGCGCCGAACTTGAGCCGGCGCCGCTGATTCTTGCAGTGGTGCTGTTCCTGTGGACGCCCCCGCACTTCTGGGCGCTGGCCTTTGCCTGCAAGAAGGACTATGTGGCCGCTGGTGTCCCCATGCTGCCGGTGGTCGTCAGCGACGACGTGTCCACCCGCACGATCCTCGGCCATGCGATCGCGCTGGTCGCCCTGTCGGTGGTGCCCTTCTGGTACGGAATGAGCTGGATCTACCTGACCTGCGCCGTGCTGGGCGGCGCATTCTTCCTGCTGGCCAGCTGGCGGCTCGTCCTCCAGCCGACGGTGCCCCAGGCCTGGCGCACCTTCGCAGCTTCGATCGTGCAGCTCGGCCTGCTACTGACCGGGGCGATTTTCGACAACCTGCTGCTGGGGTAATGCCTGTAGGAGCGCCTTTAGGCGCGATCGCTACTGGTCGCGCCTAAAGGCGCTCCTGCAGTTGCTCCTACAGGCGCTACGCCTGCTCGCAGACCAGAATCTGCCGGGCCGTAATCGAACCGATCAGCAGCTTCTTGCCATACGTCACACCCACGCTACCGGTGGAAATCTGGTCGCCGGCGTTCAGGTAGATCTCTTCCACCGAGGCACCTCCGCTGCCATCCGGGACCACGCGCAGGACCTGGGTGGGCGCGGGTGACCCGTTGATGAAGTGCTGGATCAGCTTGAGCGTGTTGGCATGGCCAGTGACCCAGAGGCTGCCGTCGGCGGCCACGTCCACGTTGTCGGGGGACGTCGGCAGGTTGATGCGGGCCTTTTCCGTCACGGAGCCATCGGCCGGGTTGCGCTCGAGTACGCGCACGCGTTGGGCCGAAGTCTCGGAGACGTACAGGGTGCTGCCGTCCGCCGAGACATTCATGCCGCCGCCGGAGGCGATGTCGTCAGCCACGACGCGTGCCGCCGTGCCATCGAAGTAGGTGAGGGGTGAGGCGCCGATGCCGAGCTGTTGCAGACCAGCCGCGAGACCGCCCTCAAGCACCTTGTCGTTGGCCACGTAGAACTGGCGGGGGCCGACGGCCGCCATGTCGTTCGGCGAATTGAAGAGGGGGCTCGCGAACGTCTCCCGGTGCTTGAACCGGCCCGGCTCGATCTCGTCGAAGACTTCGACATGCTCGGGCTCCGTGCCCCGGTTGAGCGGGTGGTTAATCACGAACAGGCTGCGCTTGCCGGCCGGGTCGATATACAGGCTCAGCCCGTGAGTGCGCAGATGAGCGGGCTTGTCGATGAGGGCGTCCTCCAGCACCAGGGGGAGGCGGTTGAGGTCGAGGCGCATGATCGTCCCCTGAACCGAGCCTGCGGCCTTTCCCTCTCCTTTAACGAGGGCTTGCCGGTCCAGATAGGAGATGTACACCAGGCCCCGCTCCTGGTCGACGGTCATGTCCTCGGCGCTGGCGTCCAGGGGCAGGGACTCGCAGTTGCCGGCAAAGTGGGGCTCGATCTTCCGGAAGGCTCCGCCGCGGTTCAGCACGTAGAGCGTGCCGAGGCCGGCGACCAGCACGAGGACACCGATGACCTGGAGAATCCGCTTAATAAGGCGCATGAATTCAGCTGCCAGTGAACAAAAGGTACCGGACCTTAGTTTCTTTAGTTGTTGGCGGTCAACAACTAAAGAAACCAAATAACTAAGGTCCGGTACCTTTCAGGGCGCGACCCCTAGTCCGGGGCTCCGGTCCTTGCCACACTGGACATCCGGGGTTGCCCCGGCCAGGACGCATCAGATCATGGCTGCACCCATCATTCAGGGATCCTCGGATTCCACCTCGAATCCCGAGAACGAAGTTGGCCTCTATCGCGTCGGCCCTATCGTCATGCGTTCGGGCGTTACTCGCAAGAACCTCTGGACCCTGTTCTTCGTCTCGTTCTTCAGCATCGCCATGATGAACTCGGTGGGCATCATGCAGGCCTATCTGTTCAACGAGATCCTGCAGATCCCGCCCAACGAGCAGGGATCTTTGACCGGGACCCTGCTGGTGGTGCAGGAACTGGTCGTCATCCTGCTGGTGGGTGTGGCCGGCGCCCTCTCCGACCGGGTGGGGCGGCCGCCCGTTTTCGCCACGGGCTTCCTGCTGCTCGCCCTCGGCTACTGCCTGTACCCGCTGGCCAGCGGAGACCTGGAGACGGTCCGCTGGGAACTGGTCTTCTTCCGGCTCTTCATCGCTTCTGGCGTGGCCTGCGTCAACGTGATGTTGTCGTCGGTCGCCAACGACTATCCCGTGGACCGGACCCGGGCCAAGACGATCGCCGCCGTCTTCATCTTCAACGGCGTTGGTATCGCCAGTCTGCCCCGGCTGGTCGGCGGGCTGCCCCAGACCTTCATCGAGATGGGTATCGACCCGGTCTGGGCAGGGCGCTATACCTACTGGATCCTGTCAGGAATCTGCGTGACGCTCGCCCTCGTCCTGCTGTGGGGCCTCAAGCCCGGCGCGATGACCAAGTCAGCCCAGCGCGAGCCAATGCTGGCCACGCTCAAGGTGGGGCTGGCCGCGGGCCGCATGCCGCGGGTCGCCCTGGGTTACGCCGCTGCCTTCGTGTCCCGCGCCGATCTCGCCGTCGTCAGCCAGTTTCTCACCCTGTGGCTGGTGCAGGAAGGCATGGCCCAGGGCATGACGCCTGCCGAGGCCACGGTGAAGGCCACGTTCTTTTATATCGTCATCCAGGCGTTTGCGCTGCCCTGGGCGGTGGTCTTCGGCATCCTGCTGGACAAAATCGACCGGGTGAAGGGTCTGATGATCGGCATGGGCGTGGCCTTCGTGGGCTACGCCTCCCTTGGCATGCTGGAGAACCCACTGAGCAATGGCATGTATATCGCCGCTGCCTTCGTCGGCGCCGGCGAGATGTCGTCCAACATTTCGGCCACCTCCCTGATCGGCAAGGAGGCGCCGGAACGGGGCCGCGGCGCGGTCCTTGGACTGTTCAGTCTCTTTGGGGCCGTGGGGATCATGGTCGTAGGCATTGTCGGCGGCTGGCTCTTCGACAACTGGAAGCCCGTCGGGCCGTTCCTCTACATGGCCGGTTCCAACGCCTTCATGGTCCTGGCAGCGGTCCTGGTCTTTGTCGCCACCCGCAGAGCCCGCGGTGACCAGGCGGGAAAACCGGTGGCCACGGGGGCTTGATACCATTCGCCTACCATCCACTCACTCTGAGGATTGCACCCATGGCGACAACGCGCCGAGAGCTGCTGTCAAATTTCGCGACCGTGGGGCCGCTGGGGGCCATGTCGCTAGGCCTGCTGCAGGCTGGCTCTGCCTTCGGTGCCGCTGCGGGTTCCGGTTCGCCGAATCCCTACCTGACGAGCCGCTATGGCAACGGCCCCGCGCTGGAAGGTCCTTACCTTGACCTGCGCACGGGCAAGGGCAACAAACTGGCCTATGCCCGCATCCAGGGGAATCTTGACCCGGCCAAGCAGAAGTACTTCTGGTTCAAGGGCTACGTCTCCGGCGTCCGGCCCGGCAAGCGGATTGATGATCTCTGCGGTGCCGAGGGCTTTGGCGCTATCCGGCTGATTCCCCAGCCCGATGGCACCATCCAGCGCCTGTGTCGCGAAGTGATCCTGTACACCGACCTGCGCAGCGGCGACGTGCTGCAGGAGTGGAAGAACCCCTACCTGAACGAGACCGTGAAGGTCGTCCATGTGGCCAACGACCCTTTCAACTACATGATCGAGGACTACTTTCCGGCCCCGCCGACGTTCGGCGGTCTGAACAAGCAGGCGCCGCCGCCCCGGGTTTCTTTCATTCTTCCCTGGACCCAGAACGAAGCCTGGCTCGAGATGGAGATTCACATCCACCTCGCTTACCCGAGTGCCCTGCAGCCGGACAAGTGGCCCCGGGAATCCGCCGGGCCGGTCGCCCAGGTCTCGGAATTCTTCGCCCACCACGTCAAGGCGGAAGACCTGCAGAACGAGAAGCTCACCACCGTGGACTACCGGGGCACCTGGAATCGCATCACGCCCTGGTTGCCCTGGATGCTGATGGGCCAGATGCCGGGCCACGCCCAGTACAACTGCTTCATGGGCAACACTGATGATCTCGGGCAGGTGCTGCACCGGCAGGTGCTGGACTACGCCGAGAAGAACTACAAGAAGTACCTTACGGCGCCCGAGACCTACGTCGCAGGTCGCAGCCTCTCGAGCCTGGAGTACTACGCGCAGGAGCAGCAGCCCCAGCCGCTGAAGCCGGCTCCCTCGCCTTAAAAGGGAAATTGGGGACATGCCTAATTTCCGGGATCCGCCGCCGGCGACCCCGGAAGGTAGTCATGTCTCCCTCCTTGCCACGGCCGGCTCCCGGAAATTAGGCATGTCCCCAATTCCCCGCCGGTAGGTGGTCGCGGCGGCAATCCCGCGCCTGCCGCGCTTTCTCCACGGTCTCCACTTCCCCACAATATCCACTGGATTAACTCAGGTTGCCTCTCCATGTCCGGCAAGTTTGGCGATCGCCTCATGTATATCGGCGGGCAGTTCGTGCCCGGCAGAAGTGGCGAGTGGATTGAGTCCGTCAACCCGGGTACCGAAGAAGTCCACGGCCGCGTTCCCGTGGGTACCACCGAGGACGTCAACAGGGCCGTCCTGGCGGCCGAGGCCGCCCAGCCGGCCTGGGCGGAGCTGTCGATCTGGGAGCGGCGCGACCTGCTACGCAAGCTCGGGGCTGCCATGCGCGCCCGCGCCGCCGAGATCCTGCCACTGGAAGCCGCCGACACCGGCAACACCATCGCGAGCCTCGGTCGCGACGTGGAAGTCGCGGCGAACTACATCGACCTTTTCGCCGGACTGGGCACTGAGATCAAGAGCGATAGCGTCCCGGCGTCCAAAGACGGAATCCACTTCTCGATCCGGGAACCTTACGGGGTTGTTGCGCGCATCGTGCCGTTCAATCACCCGTTTTTGTTCGCCGGCGCGCACCTCGCGGCGCCTCTGATGGCGGGCAACACCGTGATCGTCAAGACGCCGGAAACGAGCCCGCTGTCTGGCACTGTGATGGGCGAAATTTGCCGGGACATTTTGCCCCCCGGGGTGGTGAACATCCTCCACGGGCCCGGCCTGCCCACGGGCGATGCCCTGGTGCGCCATCCGAAGATCTGGCGCATCGGGTTTACCGGCTCCGTGCAGACCGGCATGGCGATTCAGCGCTCGGCAGCCGAAGTAGCGGTCAAGCACATCTCGCTGGAGCTCGGCGGGAAGAACCCGATGATCGTCTGCCCGGATGCGGATCCGGTAACGGTCGCAAAGGCCGCGGTGGCCGGCATGAACTTCGCGTGGGCGGGGCAGTCCTGCGGCTCCAATAGCCGGCTGATGATTCACGAGTCGCTCTACGATGAGATCGTGGGGCGGGTGGTGGCGGAGGTGTCCGCGATCCAGGTGGGCGATGCGCTCGATCCGAAGTCCCAGATGGGCCCGGTCAATTCTGCGGGCCACTATCAGCGGGTGCTGTCCTTTGTGGAATCCGCCCGCCAGGACGGGGCGAGGCTCCTCACCGGTGGCGAGCGGCCGAAGGGTGCGGCGTTTCGCCGCGGCTACTGGCTGCGACCGACCGTGTATGGTGACGTAACGATGAGCATGCGGGTGGCGC
>CAYMKJ010000007.1:0-1937 GCA_964391025.1 uncultured Chromatiaceae bacterium | reverse complement strand
ATCAACGTGAACGAGTTCCGCAAGCTCATCCCTGAGATTCGCAAGTGGGAGGAGCAGGGTGTCGAGGTGGACCTCTGCCTGATCGGCGCCAAGGCCGTGCAGTTCTTCCGGCGCCTGAAGGTCAACGTGGTCGCCGCCACGACGAATCTCAGCGAGAGCCCGTATATCAGCGATCTCATCGGCGCCGTCACGGTGATGCTGGATGCCTACAAGGAAGGCCGCATTGACCGCCTGATCCTGGTCTACAACAACTTCGTCAACACGATGAGCCAGAAGGTGGATTTTCAGCAGCTGCTGCCCGTCGAGGCGGTGGATGCCAGTGAGCTGCAGCAACACTGGGACTACATCTACGAACCCGGTGCCGTGGACCTGCTGGAAGACGTGCTGACACGCTACATCGAAACCCAGGTCTACCGGGGCGTCATCGAGAACGTCGCCTGCGAAATGGCCGCGAAGAGGGTGGCCATGAAGTCAGCCACCGACAATGCGGACGAGCTGATTCAAGCACTGCAACTGAAATACAACAAGGCACGGCAAGCCAGCATCACCCAGGAAATCTCCGAGATCGTGGGCGGCGCTGCTGCGGTCAGCGGCTAGAGAACGAATTGCAGGAGCGCCGACCGGCGCGACCATAAGGAAACGACTATGAGCAACGGTAAGGTAGTACAGGTCATCGGCGCCGTGGTGGACGTGGAGTTCCCGCGGGACGCGATCCCCAGGGTCTACGACGCGCTGAAGATTGCTGACGCCAATCTGACCCTCGAGGTGCAGCAGCAGCTGGGTGACGGCGTCGTCCGCACCATCGCCATGGGCGCCAGCGAAGGCCTGAAGCGGGGGGTCAGCGTCGCTAATACCGGCAAGCCCATTTCGGTACCCGTCGGCCCCAAGACACTCGGTCGGATCATGGACGTGCTGGGGGAGCCGATCGATGAAGCCGGGCCCATCGGCGCGACTGAGCACCGGCCGATTCACGCGGCGGCTCCCAGCTACGAAGATCAGGCGGGCAGCACCGAGTTGCTCGAGACGGGCATCAAGGTCATCGACCTGATCATGCCCATCGCCAAGGGCGGCAAGATCGGCCTCTTCGGTGGCGCGGGCGTGGGCAAGACGGTGACGCTGCTCGAGCTGATTCGCAATATCGCGGCTGAGCACTCCGGCTACTCGGTGTTCGCCGGCGTCGGCGAGCGCACCCGGGAAGGCAACGACTTCTATCACGAGATGAAAGACAGCGGCGTGCTCGACAAGGTGGCCCTGGTCTACGGCCAGATGAACGAGCCGCCCGGCAACCGCCTGCGCGTCGCGCTCACCGGCCTTACCATGGCCGAATACTTTCGCGACGAAGGCCGCGCCGTGCTGATGTTCATCGACAACATCTACCGGTACACACTTGCCGGCACCGAGGTGTCCGCACTGCTGGGCCGGATGCCCTCCGCCGTGGGTTACCAGCCGACCCTGGCCGAAGAGATGGGCGTGCTCCAGGAGCGCATCACGTCCACCAAGGCCGGCTCGATCACGTCCTTCCAGGCCGTCTACGTTCCGGCCGACGACCTGACCGACCCGTCGCCCGCCACCACGTTCGCCCATCTGGACGCCACCCTGGTGCTCTCGCGGAGCGTCGCGGAGCTCGGTATTTACCCCGCCGTCGACCCGCTGGACTCCACCAGCCGGCTGCTGGATCCGCTCGTCATCGGTCAGGACCACTACGACGCTGCCCGCTCGGTGCAGGTTGTGCTCCAGCGCTACAAGGAGCTCCAGGACATCATCGCGATTCTTGGCATGGACGAGCTGTCCGAGGAGGACAAGCAGACCGTGACCCGGGCCCGCAAGGTCCAGCGTTTCCTGTCCCAGCCCTTCTTCGTGGCGCAGACCTTCACGGGCCAGGAGGGGAAGTACGTGTCGCTGAAGGACACCATCCGGGGCTTCAAGGGCATCGTGGC
>CAYMKJ010000006.1:0-3775 GCA_964391025.1 uncultured Chromatiaceae bacterium | reverse complement strand
CTCAGGGCTTTGCGCCGCATCTCGGCGCCCGGCACCCGCCTCATCAACTCCTACGGCGTCGCCGAGGCGACCATCGACAGCTGCTGGTTCGAGGCCAGCGTGGCGACCGTGGACGGGCCAGTGCACGGGCCAGTGCACGGGCCAGTGCCGATCGGCACGCCGTTCCCGGGCGTGGCGGTCTACGTGCTCGATGCCCAGGGGGACCCGGTGCCCCGCGGGGTGCCCGGCGAACTCTGCATCGGTGGCGGTGGCGTGGCGGCCGGCTACTGGAACGACGCGGTGTTGACGGCGGAGAAATTTGCTCCTGATCGCTACGCGGGCACGGCCGGGGCGCGCCTCTATCACACCGGCGATCGGGCGCGCTGGAATCTGACGGGTCAGCTGGAACTGCTCGGCCGCAGCGACGCCCAGTTCAAGCTGCGGGGTTTCCGCATCGAGCCCGCCGAGATCGAGGCGTGTCTCACGGCGTTGCCGGGTGTTGCCGCGGCGGCTGTGGGCCTGCAAAAACCGGCGGGCGCGGAACCGCGGCTGGTCGCCTGGGTCGTGCCGCGGGACGAACCCGCGCCGCGGGACCGGTTGCAGCAGGCACTGCGTCGCCGGCTTCCGGAGCCGCTCGTGCCGGCCGCGTTCGTCTGGTTGCCGGCTTTGCCGCTGACACCGAACGGGAAGGTGGATCGAGCAGCACTCATCTCATCGCCTGTAGGAGCGGCTTCAGCCGCGACCTCCGATGCGAACGGAGAGCCGGAGGTCGCGGCTGAAGCCGCTCCTACAAGTGCCACGGAGACGATCATCTGCCAGCTCTTTGCCGATGTGCTCGGTATTGCGGCGGTCGGCGCGGACGAGGACTTTTTCCGCGCCGGGGGTCACTCGCTGCTGGCCACCCGGCTCGTCGCCCGGCTCCGGGAGGCGTTGCAGACGGAGCTGCCGCTGCGGGCCGTGTTCGAGACCCCGACGCCCCGGGGCCTGGCGGCCGCGGTGGTGGGGCTGGCGGGGTCGCGGCTAAAGCCGCTCCTGCAACCCGGGCCGGCGGCGCGACCGCGCCTGGCCGGCGAGCCGGTGCCGCTGTCCCCGATGCAGCAGCGGTTATGGTTTCTCGAACGCCTGCAACCGGGCACCGGGGCCTATCACCTGCACTGGCTTCTGCGCCTGCGCGGGCCCCTCGACCGGGCGGCGCTGCAGGTAGCGGTGGATGCCCTCGTGGTGCGCCACGAAGTACTCCGCACCGCCTTCGTCGAGCGGGCGGGCGTGCCCGCCCAGTTGATCTCTCCTGCATTCCCCGTCCCCGTAGGAGCGGCTTTAGCCGCGACCTCATTCGACCTTCGGGCCCTGATCGCCCAACCCTTCAATCTCGCCGCAGCCCCGCTCCTGCGCGTCAATGTGCTGGCGAAGGGTCCCGAAGATCACCAGCTCCTCATCGTGATGCACCACCTCATCGCCGACGGCTGGTCCTTCAGTGTGCTCAGCCGCGAACTGGCTGTTGTCTACAACGCGGCCTGTCGGGGCGCCGCCGCACTGCTGCCGGCACTGCCACTGCAATACGCGGACTACGCACTCTGGCAGCAGGACACCCTGGCCAGTGGCCGACTGGAACAGCAACTGAAATTCTGGCGGACCGCACTGGCCGGTGCGCCGCCGCTGCTGGCGTTGCCTGTCGATGTTCCCGTTGACGGCGGGCGTCCGGCCGTCGTGGGCAGCCGGGGCGCGTGGGTCGAGCGCGTCGTGCCGACGGAGACCATTGCCGCACTCCGCGAACTCGCGGTTGCCCAGGGCGGCACGCTCTTCATGGCGCTGCTCGCCGGCTTCAAGGCGGTGCTCGGCCGGCTCGCGGGGGTGGACGACGTGCTGGTCGGCACGCCGGTCGCCGGGCGTACGCACCGGGCACTGGAAGACCTGATCGGTTTCTTCGTCAACACACTGGTGATCCGCACGGACCTTAAGGGCGAGCCGAGCTTCCGGGAACTGCTGGGCCGCGTGCGCCAGACGACACTGCAGGCCTTTGACCACGCGGACGTGCCCTTCGAGAAGCTCGTGGAGGTCCTTAACCCGCGCCGCTCGCTGGCGCACAGCCCACTGGTGCAGGTGCTGTTCGCCCTGCACAACCAGCCGCAGCAGCCCCTGGAGCTGGACGGCCTGCAGGCTACGACCGAGACGGTGGCGGGCGACACGGTGAAGTTCGACCTGAATCTGCACGCGGCCGAAGAGGGTGGTGCTGTGCGCCTGGCGCTGGCCTGGCGCACCGACCTGTACAGCGCTGAGGCAGTGAACCGTCTCCTGGACCAGTATCTCGCGCTGCTGCGCGACGCTGCGGTGTCACCCGACAGGCCGCTCGCTCTCTCCCCTGTAGGAGCGCCTTTAGGCGCGACCGGCACGAGCGACGCGACCCCGGCGCCGGTCGCGCCTGAAGGCGCTCCTACGGGCGAGATCGAGATAGCTGTTTCCCGCATTTTCTGTGAGCTGCTCGGTGTCCCGGCCGGCGTCAGCGACGATTTCTTCGAGCTCGGAGGGCACTCCTTGCTGGCCACCCGGCTGGTTGCGGCCATCGCGGACCGCCTGGGTATCGAGCTGTCGCTGATCAGCGTTTTTGAAGCGCCGACGATTCGCGGTCTTGCCAGCCGGGTCAGCGAACGGCAGGCCGATTCATTGCCGGCCCTGGCGCAAATTCCACGACTGCTCCGTCGTCCTGATCCGGGCCGCATGCCATGAACGCGCGGCCTGAGGTGCTGCATGGTGAGCTGCTGAATGAATTGCCGACGGAGCACTGCGTGTTCCCCGCGTCCTTCGCCCAGCAGCGGCTGTGGTTTCTCGAGCAGCTCGATGGGTCGGGCCCGGTCTGGAATGTCCGGCTACCGGTCCGGCTCAGCGGACCGCTGGACGTGGGGGCTCTCGAGCAGGCCGTGGCGGCCGTCGTGGCGCGCCATGAGTCGCTGCGAACCACCCTGCAGATGCGCGCGGGCGAGATCGTGCAGGTCGTTGCGAGCGGGATCACCGTGCCGGTGGAGCGGGTGGCTATGCCCGCCGTTGCAGAGGACGACCTGCGCAGCCGCCTGGGCGAACTGGCCGCCTGCACTTTCGATTTGCGGGAGGGGCCGCTGTTGCGCGTGTTCCTGGTGGCAGTGTCGCCGGTCGATCACGTGCTGCTGCTCTTAAGTCACCACAGCGTGTCGGACGCCTGGTCGTCCGGCGTGCTGTTTCGGGACCTGGCCGCCAGCTACGCGGCGCTCGCCGACGGCAAGCAGCCGCAGCTGCCCGAGCTGCCCGTGCAGTACGCCGATTTTGCCGTCTGGCAGCGGGACTGGCTGGCGGGCCCCGAATTGCAGCGGCAGGCGGCCTTCTGGCGCGAGCACCTCAGTGGTGCGCCGGTGCTTCTCGATCTGCCGCTCGACCGGCCCCGGCCGCGGCTGCAGACCTACCGCGGTGATCGGTTGGGCCACGGCCTGCCAGCAGAACTCACGGCGCGGCTGAAGGGGCTGGCGGTGGCGGAGGGGGTGACGCTCTTCATGCTGCTCTTTGCCGCGTTCAACCTGCTGCTCGCCCGCTGGTCGGGCCAGAGCGATCTCCTGGTGGGCACGCCGATTGCCGGCCGCCGGCGCACGGAACTTGAAGGCCTGATCGGATTTTTCGCGAACACCCTCGCTCTCCGGACCCGCGTCGCTGGGGCCGAAAACTTTCGCCAGCTCTTGCGTCAGGTGCGTGCGAGCGCACTGGAGGCGTTTACTCATCAGGACCTGCCCTTCGAGAAACTGGTAGAGGTGTTGCAACCGCCGCGCAGCCTGGC
>CAYMKJ010000005.1:0-2389 GCA_964391025.1 uncultured Chromatiaceae bacterium | reverse complement strand
TCCTCCGCGCCGATCGCGCCGCCGGGGCAGTAGGCATCAGGGCCTGGGGATGGAAGCCTTGAGGTTCGCCTTTCCAAAGGACAATCCCGACAAAAAGCCCAGAAATGGTGCTCGACCATTGTCTGGTACCGCGGCAGACTGCTGAAACATGGTCCGTCAGCGCGCAGCTACCCCACCCGATATGGCCGCCAGGATTCTGCTTATTCGTGGGCAGCGAGTCCTGCTGGACGCCGACCTGGCGGCAGTGTACGGCGTCACAACCAAACGCCTGAATGAGCAGGTAAGCCGTAACCGAGCCCGGTTTCCCCAAGACTTTGTTTTCCAAATCGAGACAACCGAATTCGTTGCAATTGACCGGTCGCAAATTGCGACCGGTTCCCAGAGGCACCGTGATCCACGGTTTCCGCCGCATGCCTTCACGGAGCATGGCGCCATCATGGCGGCGACCGTACTCAACAGTCCGAAGGCTGTTCAAATGTCCGTCTACGTAGTCCGGGCGTTTGTCAGGTTCAGGGAACTACTGGCATCCAACACCAATCTGGCCCGGAAGCTCGCCAACCTCGAGCGGGCTGTGGCCAGACTCGACTCCGATACCCAGATGGAATTCAAGGAAGTCTACGCCGCTATCAAGGCATTGATGGCACTGCCGCCGACAAAGCGACGACCCATCGGTTTCACGGCCGATCTGGACGAGTGAGGGCTGCCAGAGAAACCAGGCCCAGATAAACAGTCGAAAGTACCAGCGACACAGCAGGAACTGGAAAAGCGGCCCGCCCAGGACCAGCCAGAAGTCTTGTGTGATCTGAAGCGGCAGAGAACAGGATTCTCCAGACATGGTTGCCGGGTTACAAGGAACCGATGGACAATCCCGGCCCATGAGCGACTCACCTACTTTCGCTCCCCAGCCGGAACCGGGCCGTATCCAGCGCTCGCAGAGGGTCCCTGATCAGCGTGGCTGGCTGCGCTGGCTGCCGGGGCTGCAAACCCTGCGCCGCTATGAGGCGGCCTGGCTGCGTCATGACGTCGTTGCCGGGCTGGTGCTGACGACGATGCTGGTGCCAGTCGGCATCGCCTATGCGGTGGCATCCGGCGTGCCCGGCATCTATGGCCTCTACGCAACGATCGTCCCGCTGCTGGCTTATGCGCTGTTCGGCCCCAGCCGCATCCTGGTGCTGGGTCCCGACTCTTCCCTGGCCGCGGTCATTCTCGCCGTCGTCCTGCCGCTGTCTGCCGGGGACCCGACGCGGGCCATCGCCCTGGCCGCCATGATGGCGGTCGTGTCCGGAATCGTGTGCATCGTGGCGGGCCTGGCGCGCCTGGGCTTCGTCACCGAGTTGCTCTCCAAGCCGATCCGCTACGGCTACATTAACGGCATTGCGCTCACGGTATTGATCAGTCAGCTGCCCAAGCTGTTCGGCTTTTCAATCGACAGCGACGGGCCGCTGAGAAATGTCTGGGCCATCGCCACTGCTGTGCTGGACGGAATGACCAACTGGACCACCTTCGCAGTTGGGGCAGGCACCCTCGCGGTGATCCTGCTGCTCAAGGGCAGCAAACGCGTGCCGGGCATCCTCATCGCCGTGGTGGTCGCCACCGCCGTCGTTGGCTCGCTGGATCTTGCGGCGCGCGCGGGGGTGGCGGTGCTCGGTTCGCTCCCGCAGGGCCTGCCTTCGTTCCAGATCCCCTGGATCACCTACGCTGATATGGTTCCCGTGCTGATCGGCGGTTGTGCCGTCGCGCTGGTCTCGTTTGCCGACACCAGCGTGCTCTCGCGCGTTTACGCGGCACGGACCCGGTCCCATGTGGACCCGAACCAGGAGATGGTGGGGCTTGGCGTCGCTAATCTCGCTGCCGGATTCTTTCAGGGGTTTCCGGTGAGCAGCAGTTCGTCCCGCACGCCCGTAGCGGAGGCTGCGGGAGCCCGGACCCAGCTGACCGGAGTCGTCGGCGCGCTCACCGTTGCCCTGCTGCTGCTGGTGGCGCCGGACCTGCTGCGGAATCTGCCCACCAGCGCATTGGCGGCAGTCGTGATCGCTTCGGCCATCGGGCTGTTCGAGGTGGCCGATCTGCGCCGGATCTATCGGATCCAGCGCTGGGAGTTCTGGCTATCGATCGTCTGTACCGTCGGCGTGGCGGTGCTCGGCGCGATTCCGGGCATCGGCCTGGCCATCGCAGTCGCCGTCATTGAATTCCTGTGGGATGGCTGGCGCCCCTACTCCGCGGTCCTGGGGCGCGCCGAGGGCGTCAAGGGCTACCACGACATCAGGCGTTATCCCGACGCGCGCCTGATCCCGGGCCTGATCCTGTTTCGCTGGGATGCGCCCCTGTTCTTTGCCAACGCCGAGCTGTTTCGTGATCGCGTGCTGGACGCCGTGGCTGCATCAACCAC
>CAYMKJ010000004.1:0-10284 GCA_964391025.1 uncultured Chromatiaceae bacterium | reverse complement strand
GGATCGTCTCGTGGCCGAGGCCACTACGGCCGACCTGCAGGCGGGTGTCGCCTGGCGCAGTGCCGAGGGCGCCCATGCCCGCGTCGCCTGAGGCAGCTGGTGATGTCTCGCTGAAGGATCTGCAGCGGCAGTTCGTGCGCGCGGTGCTGTACCGGGACTCTCCGGAACTTCGATCGCGGGTGGTAGCGAACGGCCTCGACGCCGAACGGCGCCTCGCGATCTATCGCACCAACGCCCGTGAAACGTTTGCGCTGGCACTGGAGGCGGCGTTTCCATTGCTGCTGGCCTGCGTGGGTGGTGAAGAGTTCCGCCGCCTGGCCTGGACCTACCAGCGGGCCCACCCGTCGCCCGCGGGCAATCTGTTCCACATCGGCGCCCGCCTGCCCGGCTATCTGGCCGGGCACGTGGGCGGTACGGACGATGAATACCTCATCGATGTGGCGCGACTGGAGTGGGCCGTGCAGGAGTCGCTGGTGGCGGCGGACAGCGACACCGGGCTGGACCTCGCCGCGCTGGCGGCAGTGCCGGCCGAACGCCAGGGCGAACTCCGGTTTCTCCTGCACCCGTCCGTGCGTTTGCTGCGGACGGAGCACGCGGTATTTGCCCTCTGGGAAGCCCAGCAGGCAAGGGAAGCCCAGCAGGCCCGACAACCGGTAGCCCGGGCGCTGCAGGTTCCCGAGTGTCTTCTGGTCCGGCGGCTGGCCACGGGCGTGCAACTGCAACGTCTGAGCCGTCTCGACATGCTCTGGCTCGAGGTGGTGCACGGGGGAGGCAGTCTGGCTGATTCCACCAGGGCACTGCCCGCGACGGAGCAGGACCAACTCGGTGCCTTGCTGGTGCGCTGGGTGACGGCCGGCGTTGTTACGCATTTCGACCTGAACGGCCCTTTGTAGGGCCTTCGGGCCGGACCAGACTCGCCATGAATATCGCTGCTTCTATTGGCCGCCCCCTCGGGGTGTTGAACAAATTCCTGGACGCTTTCCAGCCGCTAGTGGCCCTCGGGGCACGTTGCTGGGTGAGCTGGCAGTTCCTGAAGTCCGGTATGCTGAAGCTTCAGGACTGGGAGACCACCCTGTTTCTCTTCCAGGAGGAGTACCGCACGCCGGTGCTTTCGCCCTTCCTGGCCGCTGTCATGGGCACGTTTGGCGAGCTGTTTTTTCCTCTTCTCCTGATCGTTGGCCTGTTCGGGCGCTTTGCTGCAGTAGGATTGCTGGCTGTGAACGTCATGGCCGTCGTTGCCTATGCCCACGTCCTGCTTACGCCCGGCTTCGAGGCTGCCCTCGGCCAGCATTACTTCTGGGGCGCCCTGCTCGTGATGCTGGCCGTCTACGGGCCGGGCCGGCTTTCACTCGATTCCCTGTTCGGGTTCCAGTGGCTCGGGCGGCAAGCCTGATTCCGGCCCGGTCCGCGGAGGTCCGTCGCAGCGACGGCGTGCCGCGGATGGATCTCGATCGCGCGACCTGCAGCACATTCGAAACCGCCGTCGGCCGCGAGTGGCTTGTGACCAACGGCCTGGGCGGCTACGCGTCGGGGACGGTTTCCGGCGCGGCCACCCGTCGCTATCACGGTCTCCTCGTAGCCGCCCTCGACCCGCCAATCGGCCGGACCGTGCTGGTGGCAGGACTCGACGTGCACGTTGATTATCACGGGCGTTCCCACCCGCTCAGTGCCCACGAGTACGCGGGCGGCACGGTGCACCCGGACGGCTTCCAGCGCACTGAAGCCTTCATGCTCAACGGCGGCATACCGACGTGGACCTTCAATCTCGACGACGCGCGCCTCACCCAGTCCATCTGGATGGCGCAGGGCGCCAATACCACCTACGTGCGCTTCCGCCTGGAGAGTGCGAGCGGGCCTGTGCGGCTGCGACTCGCACCGTTGTGCACGTACCGGGACTATCACGCGCACACCCGGGGCGGCTGGCAACTGGCTACCAGTGCTGTGCCGGAGGGCCTCCGGATCGATGCGTTTCCGGGCGCCCGCTCTTACCGGTTGCTGTGCGCCGATGGGATCTGCGAGCCTCGGGGCGACTGGTTCTGGAATTTCCACCACCGGCTCGAAGCCGAACGGGGCCTGGACAGCACCGAGGACCTGTTCCGTCCTGGCGAGTTTGTCGTTGAGCTGGGCGTGGGCGCTACGGCCACGCTGATTTTCACCGCTGAGCCCGGGGCTGTCGAAGCGCCGCGAGCCGCCCTGAGTGCGGCTCAGCGGCGGCGTGCCGACCTGCTGATTCCCTTGGTCGGGGAGCCGGGCTGGGTGCGCCAGCTGACGCTGGCTGCCGACCAGTTCATCGTCCAGCGAGTCGGTGGCGGTGCTGACAGTGACAGCAGCGGCGCCACCGTCATCGCGGGCTACCCCTGGTTCGGCGACTGGGGGCGGGACACGATGATTGCGCTTCCCGGCCTGACACTGCCCACCGGCCGCCCGGAGGTCGCCGGCCGGATACTCCGCAGCTTCGCGGCGCATCTGAGCGACGGAATGCTGCCCAATCGATTTCCGGATGGTGGTGCCGCGCCGGAATACAACACCGTGGATGCCACGCTCTGGTACTTCCACGCGGTGGAAGCGTACCTGCAGGCCACCAGTGACGAAGCGCTGGTGCGCGAGCTCTGGCCCCTCCTCACGGAGATCGTGGACTGGCATCTGTGGGGCACACGTCATGGCATTGGCATGGATCCTGCGGATGGCCTGCTGCGCGCGGGAGAGCCGGGTGTGCAGCTCACCTGGATGGACGCGAAAGTGGGCGACGACCCAGTCACCCCGCGCATCGGCAAGCCGGTCGAGATCAATGCGCTCTGGCACCACGCGTTGTCCGTGATGGCCAGCCTGGGCGAGGTGGTCGGCGATTCCACGCTGGCGCGCCGCTACCGGTTGCTGGCCGCCCGGGTGCGGGAGTCATTCCGACAGCGCTTCTGGTACGCGGAGGGTGGCTACCTTTACGACGTGGTGGACGGACCCAATGGTGATGACACTGCGCTGCGGCCGAACCAGATCTTTGCGGTGTCCCTGCCATCCGACCTGCTCGACGCGCGGCAGGCCGCGGCGGTGGTGGCGACGTGCCAGCGGGAGCTGCTGACCCCGATGGGCCTGCGAAGCCTCGCCACTGGCGACCCTCGCTACGCGGGTCGTTACTCGGGCGGTCCCGTTGAGCGCGACGGCGCCTACCACCAGGGCACGGTGTGGGCCTGGCTGCTGGGGCCCTTTGCGCTCGCCCACTACCGCGTTCACGGTAACCGCGCCGAGGCGCAGGCGCTGCTCGCGGGCATCGGCAGTCATTTGGCTGAAGCCTGCGTGGGTAGCGTCAGCGAGATTTTCGACGGCGACGCGCCGCACCGGCCCCGTGGCTGCTGTGCGCAGGCGTGGAGTGTGGCGGAAGTGCTGCGCGCGTGGTTTGTGCTGGGTGAGCAGGGATGAAGGTTGCAGGGTCGGGGGGCGGACCGGAGCAGGAGAACACGCCGCCGGTGGAGACCGCCGAGGACCGACGCCTTCGGGAGGAATTTGCGCCGGGCAAGGGCTGGAAAAAGTGGGGTCCCTACCTGTCGGAACGCCAGTGGGGCACGGTCCGCGAGGACTACAGCCCCCACGGCACGGCGTGGGAGTACTTCCCCCACGATCACGCACGAAGTCGCGCGTACCGGTGGGGCGAGGACGGCATCGCGGGGCTCTCGGACCGGGAGCAGAACCTGTGCCTGTCGCTGGCGCTCTGGAATGGCCGCGATCCCATCCTGAAGGAGCGGCTCTACGGCCTGACCAACAGCGAGGGCAATCACGGCGAGGACGTGAAGGAGCTCTACTACTACCTGGACGGCACGCCCACCCACTCCTACCTGAAAATGCTCTACAAGTACCCGCAGGGCGAGTTCCCCTACGCCCGGCTGGTGCGGGAGAACCGGGAGCGTGGCATCGGCCAGCCCGAGCTGGAACTGATCGACACGGGCGCCTTCGACGACAACCGCTACTTCGACGTGTTCGTCGAGTACGCCCAGGTTGCCCCGGAAGATATCCTGATGCGGGTCACGGCGTTCAACCGCGGTCCCGAGGCCGCCACACTCCACCTCCTGGCCCAGCTCTGGTTCCGCAACACCTGGAGCTGGAAGCAGGGCAGTGCGAAGCCGAAGCTGCTCGGTGTCGACGAGACGGAGGTGCTGGTCGAGCATGCAGCGCTCGGCACCTATCGCTTCTATGTGGACGGCGCACCGGAGTTACTGTTCACCGAGAACGAAACGAACGTTCGCAAGCTTTACGGCATGGGTCTTCCCGGGCACTACAAGGACGGCTTCCACGACCGCGTCGTCAGTGGCGATACGGGCGCGGTGAATCCGGCGCACACGGGCACGAAAGCGGCTGCCTGGTACCAGCTCCAGCTGCCGGCCGGCGGCAGTCAGGAGATCCGCCTCCGGCTCCGCCGCGACCCCGCGGCCATGCCCTTCGTGGACTTCGATGGAGTATTCGCCGAGCGCAAGGCCGAGGCGGATCAGTTCTACGCCAGTGTGCAGCACGGACTCGCCAGCGAGGACGCCCGCCTCGTGCAACGACAGGCCTTCGGGGGGCTCATCTGGTCCAAGCAGTTTTTCTACTACGATGTTCCCGAGTGGCTGAACGGCGACCCCGGTCAGCCGCCGCCACCGGCCGGCCGGAAGCACGGCCGGAACGCCGAGTGGCGGCATCTCAACAACGCCGACATCATTTCCATGCCGGACAAGTGGGAGTACCCCTGGTACGCCGCCTGGGACCTGGCCTTCCACATGATTCCGTTCGCGCTGATCGACCCGGGTTTTGCCAAGCGCCAGCTCATCCTGCTTACGCGGGAGTGGTACATGCACCCGAACGGCCAGATGCCAGCCTACGAGTGGGCCTTCGGCGACGTGAACCCGCCGGTCCATGCCTGGGCGGCGTGGCGCGTGTTCCAGATCGATCGCGCCCAGAACCCCGGCCAGAACGGCGGCAAGGGTGATCTGGCCTTCCTCGAGCGGGTCTTTCACAAGCTGATGCTGAACTTCACCTGGTGGGTGAACCGCAAGGACGCCGAGGGCCGCAATGTCTTCCAGGGCGGTTTCCTCGGACTCGACAACATCGGGGTCTTCGACCGCAGCTCCCAGCTGCCCACCGGCGGGCACATCGACCAGTCGGACGGTACCAGCTGGATGGCCATGTACTCCCTGAACCTGATGAACATTGCCCTGGAGCTGGCCCAGCACAACCACGTTTACGAGGACATCGCGACGAAGTTCTTCGAGCACTTCCTGCACATCGCCGAGGCCATGACCAGGATGGGTGACAGCGAACTGGGGCTGTGGGACGACACCGACAAGTTCTACTACGATGTCCTGCATCTCCCGAACGGGCAGATGGAGCGACTGAAGGTCCGATCCATGGTCGGGCTCATCCCGCTGTTCGCGGTCGAGACGCTGGACCCGGACTTGCTCGATAAGCTGCCCGCCTTCAAAAAGCGCATGGAGTGGTTCCTGAACTACCGGCCTGAGCTGGCCTCGCTGGTGTCCCACTGGGAGGTGGGCGGCACGGGGCGTCGCCGGCTGCTGTCCCTGCTGCGGGGTCACCGGATGAAGCGCCTGCTCAAGCGGATGCTGGACGAGACAGAGTTTCTCTCCGACTACGGCATCCGGGCGCTGTCGCGGTATCACGCGGAGCATCCCTACGTACTCCGGGTCAACGGCACGGAACTGTCGGTGGGCTACCAGCCGGCGGAGTCCGATACCGGGCTCTTCGGCGGCAACTCGAACTGGCGCGGGCCGATCTGGTTCCCCGTGAATTACCTCATCATCGAGTCACTGCAGAAGTTTCACTACTACTATGGGGACGACTTCAAGGTGGAATGCCCGACGGGCTCCGGGCGCTTCCTCACCATCAACGAGGTGGCCGAGGAGTTGGCGCGCCGGCTTGTGAGCATCTTCCTGAAAGGCCCGGACGGCAAGCGGCCGGTCTTCGGCCAGCACCCGCGCCTGCAGGCCGACCCGCATTTCCGGGACCACCTGCTGTTCTACGAGTACTTCCACGGCGACACGGGCCGCGGGGTCGGTGCTTCCCACCAGACCGGCTGGACCGCGCTCGTCGCGAAGCTGCTGCAACCCCGCCGGCAAGAGCTGTAGGAGCGCTGTAGTGAGGAAGGTGCCGGGCCTTAAGTTGTTAAGTTATTGGCCGCCAATAACTTAACAACTTAAGGCCCGGCACCCTTTGCGACAAACTCTGCCACGCCGTTGGCTACGAACTGCACGCCGATGCAGACGAGCAGGAAGCCCATGATGCCTTTCAGTGAGGCGATGCCGTCGTCGCCGAGCAACGCAAGCACGCGCCGGGACGAGCGGAGGATGAGGAAGGCCGAGAGGGCCACCGTCAGGATCACCAGCACGGCCGTCACGTAGCCGCCGACCCGGTCGGCCAGCGTGGTAGCCCCGGCGATCTTCGTGAAGCCGGTGATGACCACCGACATGGAGCCCGGTCCGGACAGCGTGGGTATCGCCAGCGGGACCATGGACGGGTCGGGCCGTCGGCGGGCGGGTGCCGCCGGTTCCGGGCTGTGGATGTCCTCATGCTCGAACAGCAGGCGGAAGCCAAGGAAGGCGATGATCATCCCGCCGGCTACCCGCAAGGCGGCGAGCGAAATGGAGAAGAACTGCAGCACCAGGGCGCCCGAGGCGAGGCAGATCAGCAGCACCACGCCGGAGTTCACGGCGGCCCGCCGGGCGATGGCCGACTGGTCCCGGTCGGACATGCCGGTGGTGAGGGTGAGGAAGAGGGGGACTGCCGCCGGCGGATTCATCATGGCGAAGAGGGTGAAAAGCCCCGTCAGATAGACTTCCAGCCATGGCTGCAGGAGGCTCATGGCGGTGCCGGGTTTTAAGTTGTTAAGTTATTGGCCGCCAATAACTTAACAACTTAAAACCCGGCACCCCCCCGTTCAAACCAGGTCGTAGTCGGCGAAGTCCTTGATGGCCTCGCGGAGCTGCCGACGCTCCCGGGCTTCCTCAATCTTGCGGGCCGCAATCAGGTGAAAACCGGGCCGGGGCGTCGGCGTCGCCGGCCCCTGCTGGAACTCGGCCGTCGCTTCCTCAGCGTCTGCGGCCTCTTCCGGGTTGTCCCACTGCAAGTCGGGTGAGTCAGCATCGCGTTTCGCCATATCAGAGGATCCTGTGGCCAACGAGTTCCGGGCGAAAGATATTTCAAATATCCTTTAAGTCAAGTTACAGGTGGTCAGGGCGGAGGGCCCCCGCCCGGGGATGGGGGGGTCCGGGCATACTTTGGGTGGAAACCGACGGGGAAACCGTATCAATGAGTGCCGCACATCCCGGGTTGAGCGGGCCAACTGGCCCAAGACGCCCTATTCCCAGGGCCTTCTGCTGCGGCTGGATCCCGAGCGCGTCGTCTCCACGGAGCGTTTCCTCCGCAAGCACCGCTACACGCCCCGCCAGATCTGGCGCCGGAACATTGAATTGCCCACCGGTTGCATGGTCCGCTTGTTGAATTGTCCTGTCCTGCGCCTTATCGTCCGCGCACCAGCTTTCGAGGAATCCGCATGCCCACCCTGATCGAGAAACATCTCGCCTACGTCGATAACGCCACCGTCTCGGCCCAGAAGCGCCAGCAGAAGCTCTGGAAGGCCGTGACGGCGAAGCGGACCAGGGGCGGCCTTCTGCCTCTGACCGACGAAGTGCTCAACGAATACATCCAGGCGACCCGGATGACGGCGTCGCTGATGATCGACATCGAGATGGTGCGGGACGAGTACCTGGCGGAGAAGTCCGGGAAATCCCGCCAGCCAAAGGGCAAGCCAAAGCGGAAGAAGCGCTGAGCACCGCCCAAGCCCGGTTAAGTGCTGAAGCGCTACCTGTTGTGGCTCTCTGTGACGGCGCTCCTTGGCGTCGCCGGGGCCGCCATTTACCTGCTCTCGGTATTCCCGCAGGTTCGGCCCGCGAGCGCGGCGGCCTTTGCAGCAACCCCGGCGCGGCTCGCCCGGGGTTCCTACCTGGCCCAGCACGTCCTGCTCTGCAGCGAGTGCCATTCGGACCGGGACTGGACGGTTTTCAGCGCGCCCTCCGTTCCCCCTACCGGCGCCGGACGGACCGACTGTCTCGGCGCGGGCCAGTCCATGGCTGGCCTCGCGGCCGAGTTTCCCGGGACCCTCTGCTTTCCCAACATCACCGCCGACCGGTCCACCGGCGTGGGCGCCTGGACCGACGGTGAGCTGCTGCGCGCGGTGCGGGAGGGCGTCGACCGGGAGGGGCACGCCCTGTTCCCGATCATGCCCTACTTCATTTTCCGCAACCTGAGCGAGGAGGACGCCCGGAGCCTCGTGGTCTGGATCCGCAGCCTGCCGGCCGTGTCCCGGGAGCACCCGGCGAAGCAGGTCAACTTCCCCGTCAATCTCTTCATCCGGCTCGTGCCGCAGCCGATGACGGCAAAGATCGCGGAGCCGGACCCCACCGACAGCCTGGCCTACGGCAAATACCTGGCCACGATCGGGCGCTGCGGGTTTTGTCATTCGCCCCGGCGGGGGCAGAGCACGGAGCCGATTCCGGGCCGCCTGTTCGCCGGCGGCAATGAGTTTCGCGGTCCGTTCGGGATTCGCCGCTCCTCGAACCTGACGCCGGACCCCTCTGGTCTTGGCAGCACCAGTCGGGAGGAATTCATTGCCCTGTTCCGCCGGCACTCCGTCCCGCGCTCCGTGCCGCCGGAGCAGAACACCATCATGGCCTGGAGCGCCTACGGGGGCATGACCGACGCGGACCTGGGCGCGATCTACCAGTACCTGCGGACCGTGCCTGCAGTAACGACCGCGGGATCCAAGTAGACAGAAAAGCTAGGGACCTATAGCATTCACGTCTACATAAAGGCGCAAATCACGAGTCATGAACCAGGCCCAGGCCGCCGCGGTGTTTCGCCACTGGGATCAGCAGGGGCGGTACGTCTTTACCCGACGGGGGCTGGCCAAGCTCTTTCCGGAAGACAGCCCGAAGACCTTTAGCGAGGGCCTCCGTCGCCTGGTCAAGGCGCAACAGCTCGTCCGGGCCTGTCGCGGTGTCTACGTCAATCCGCACGCCCGCGCCTTCGACAGCCGCGTTATTGAGCGGATTGCGCAGGCGCTACGCCCCGGCGACTTCAGCTACGTGAGCCTGGAGTCGATGCTCTCGGAGTACGGGGAGATCTCGCAGATTCCCACTGATCGCCTGACGATCATGACCACCGGACGCAAAGGTAACTACAAGACCCCGTACGGCGTCATTGAATTCACCCACACTGCGCGGTCCGTTGCCGACATCCTGTCCCACATCCGGCACGTCGCCGGGCGACCCTTGCGCATTGCCGGCCGGGACGCCGCCTGGCGCGACCTCAGGCGCGTCGGCCGCAACACGCGGATGGGGAACAGCGAGCCCGCCACCGATGAGTAGCACCGCAGACTTCGACGCCCTGGTCGAGCGTGCGATGCAGGCCGGCAATCGCGCGCACATGCGGCCCGTCATCGAGAAGGAGCTCCTGCATTACGACATCCTGTTCGCTCTCGACGAGGAAGGGTTGCTCGACTTGCTGACGTTTCAGGGGGGCACGTCATTGCGCCTCTGCTACGGCGGCCAGCGCTTCAGCGAAGATCTGGATTTCGTCGGCGGACGGGACTTCTCGGTAGCGTCATTGCTGAGCATGAAAGCCTGCCTTGAGGCCTACCTGGCACATCGGTACGGTCTGGAAGTGACGGTAAGGGAACCCAAAGAGCTGGCGCCTGAGCCCGAGAGCCGTGGCGTCACGGTGCACAAGTGGCAGATCAGGGTCGTCACAGCGCCGCAGCGGCGCGATCTGCCGAAGCAGATGATCAAGATTGAAGTGGCCACGGTTCCCGCCTACACGCGCGTCCCGCAGTCGCTGCGGCAGAACTACGACTTCCTGCCGGACGGCTACGGTGATCTGTTGATCCTGGTGGAGACGCTCGAGGAAATCATGGCGGACAAGCTCGTTTCCCTGGTCAACTGCACGTCCCACGTCCGCCACCGTGACATCTGGGACTTGCACTGGCTCGATCAGCAGGGAACGAGGATTGATGGCAATCTGGTGCGTCACAAGATCCGGGACTACGGCGCTGCCAACTACGACTGCACGGCGCAGGGTTTAATCGGGCGTCTGCCCGGCATCGTGCACGGGAAGGACTTCCGGGATCAGATGTCGCGGTTTATCCCGCTGGATGTGCAGGAACGCACGCTGGCGAAGGACAAGTTTCTGACGTTTCTGGAGCAGAATACGGCGCGGATGCTCACGGCTGTTCTGCGGTAGTCCACTCAC
>CAYMKJ010000003.1:0-1670 GCA_964391025.1 uncultured Chromatiaceae bacterium | reverse complement strand
GACACTAAATTATTTGTCTGGATCGTTGTCGGGAACCCGCAATTCGGCTCCCCTGGACCGGATAGCGGCGCGCCTTTTGCGTTTTGCCAGTATACGGCCGACCTGTAATGCGTCAACTTGCGGGCCGGTTCCCGGCGTGGCCCGGGGCCAGGACGTCGGCCCAGTTCTGCGGGGCTTGGTCGAGTCTGATGATTCCCGGTCCGCGCGTTGCGCCCCGGTCATGCCGGTAGCCCAGCGCGTCCCGAACCAGGGCCTGCCAGGCCCCGTTCGCGCGCAGCAGGTCCCGGACATCCCGATGGATGTGCGCATCGTCCAGATCGGGCTCGCCCGGCCGGATACCGGCGGGCCCACGCCGGAACCAGGGCGAGAACAGGCGGCTGTCCCGGACGAGATGCCAGGCCTCGAGCAGGACGACGCGGGAGTGGCGCGCCAGGTCTGCGGCGAGTTCGATGGCCACTGGGGCGCTGCTGCCGATCGCGACCAGGGTGGTTCCGGCCGTGGCCAGCGACTCGAGCGCCGCCGCGGAGCTGCCGGGCGCGTGGAGCAGAATCACGGTTTGCTCCAGACCCTCGGCCCGCGCTGCCGTTCGGACCACCCGTATCTGCCGCCCAGGCGCTCCGAGGTACTCGCTGGCCCCGAACGAGAGGGCGTCGCTGTCGGCTCGTTCCTCAACGGCATTAACCGGGCCGGCATCGCCCGGATGACTCGCCAGGTGGGCGAATGCCTGGCCAAGATGACCCGCCAGCGGATCCCGGGCGGTTGCGGTGATGAGGAGGGGCACGTTGAGCGTGGGCAGGCGGTGTTCAGTGGCGGGCGCGACATGCTGATCTCACTCGATCGGTCATGGCGGTATCATGCCCGCCGTTGAGTTCCCGCCGGTAGTTCAGGAACCGCCACTAGCGCTATGGCCCACAAAGTTCCGCTCGAACGGCAGATACCCGCTGCGCACTTTGATCCGGCCGCGCAATCGTTCCTGGCTCAGGACCAGCGCCCGCCGGACCTCCTGGCTGTGTCGCCCGACGAACTGTCCCCGCTGCAGCGCGCCCTGCTGGTGATTGACGGCACCGTGACGACCTTCCTGTCGGCCTGGGCGCTGGAGCCCATTGCGGTGCAGCCTCTGAGCCAGCGTGCCGCAGTCCTGGCTGCAGGCCAGACCTGGCTTGATGCAGCGGCGGGTACACCGGTTCTGGAACGCTCGGTGTTGCTGGTCGGCCTGCGCAGCCAGAGGCTGTTTGCTTTCGCGGAATCCGTGATCTGCACGGAGCGCTTGCCCGCCGCATTGCGCGGCGGATTATTGTCGGGAGGCTTGAGCCTTGGGCAGCTGCTGCTGTTGCCCGGCTTCGAAAGCCGGCGGGAGGGGCTCTGGTACGGCCGCGAGCGCCCCGGTTTGCTGCCACCGGCGGTGGCGGCGCTGACCGAGCCGGATTTTCTGACCCGCACCTACCGGGTCAGTGCGGCCTCCCAGCCGCTGATGCTGATCACCGAGCGCTTTCCCTGGCGACCCTCCTACGAGGCGTTCCTGCGGGACTTGCGGTAGATTGTCCCATTACCGGTTCCACATCGAGCGAGCCACTCATGCCCGTCCTCCATCGTCTCCTGCCGGTTGCCGTGCTGTGCCTGGCATTGCCCGTCCCGGTCGCCTTCGGTCAGGGCTGGCCCCACTACGGCGG
>CAYMKJ010000002.1:0-3465 GCA_964391025.1 uncultured Chromatiaceae bacterium | reverse complement strand
TCACCTCGAAGTGCTCGCCCACCCGCTGGTGCTGGGCACCAGCGGCACGCTGGCCCTGGCCGAGTTCTTCGCCGACAAGATTCCGGGGTTCGACAGCCTCTGGGACGCCATCCACACCTTCATTCGCATTCCGGCCGGTGCGCTGCTCGCCGCCGGCGCCGTGGGTGGCCTCGGGGAAGGCAGTCTGCCGCTGATGATCGCCGCCGGCCTGATCGGTGGCACGATCACTGCCGGCAGCCACTTTACCAAGGCGGCCAGCCGCGTGGCCATCAATCACTCGCCGGAGCCTTTCTCCAATTGGGCTGCCTCGCTCTTCGAGGACTTTGCCGCACCCGGCATCGTCTGGCTGGCGATCGCGGCGCCCGTACTCCTGCTGATCGCTCTGCTCTTCGCGATACTCGTCGCGCTTTGGCTGCTGCCGAGACTCGGGCGCTGGATCGCCGCGATCCTCCGGCGCATCGCCAGTTGGGGCACTGCAACGTCGTCCTCGTAGGAGCGGCTTGTAGGAGCGCCGACCGGCGCGGCCACCGACTTCGGTGCAAGCGGCCGACGGCTGTGTGCCCCGGCCGCGCTAACCGGGTACTCCCGGTAGCGGCCGGGGTCTCCAGCCGTTGGCTGCGAACCACAGAGTGAGTTGTCGCGCCGGTCGGCACTCCTGCGAGAGAACAGATCAGACGTCCGGCTTCTCGAGAAAACCCGGATGGTCCCGTTCGATCCGCTCACGGAGCAGGGCCGGAATCTCCGCCGGCCCGGCAATCTTGCGGCCGATGATCACCGACAGCACGTAGCCGGCGTCGGGCGGCATGCCCATCCAGGGGTAGAAGCTCCACATCGTGGTGTGGCTCATGGTCGCCGGCACGACACTGAGGGCTGGATTATTCACGTCGGCGAGCGACGCACAGAAGTGAGTCATCTCCATCGGTGCGCCGGCCAAGCCGTTGGGCAGGCCCTTGGGACTGCCGGAGACTGCTGCCGGCTCAGGAAACTGGGCGGCCAGACGCTCGCTGCTCCACACAGTGTCGCCGACGATCATCGGCGCGGCCACCTGGCCATCGAAGGGTACGCCAGGAATCGAGGAGCGGACCAAGCCGGAGTCTTCAATTACATAGCGCAGCCGCAGCCGGTTGTGCGGCGGCTTCACGGCCTGACCGGTATAGGGATTGGTCCAGGTCTCGAGAAAGACACCGGTATCGGCATCGATGTAGTAGCCCGCCTCGCTCATGCTCGACTCCCAGAGCCCGTCGGGCAGCCGGCGCAATCGGTTGAAGCCGATGCCGGTAATCCGGAGCAGACGCTTCGCGATTTCGCCCGGCCGCTTGCCGAACACGTCGCCCTGCCACCACCAGAGCACCGGCTCGCCATCGGCCCGCGCACGGATGCGGGCCATCGCCGCTACCGGTTCAGCCATGGACACCGTGCTCCGCAGCATCATTGCGGGGGAAGGGAGTGAGGGGCTCACAGGATGCTATCGATTACGACTACCAGGGAATTGGCTTGCCATCGACGTTCACGGGTATGCCCTTGTCCTGGGGTGTGAGTTCGGCCACCAGCTTGTAGAGGCCCGCTGCACTTTCGGCGGGCTTGAGCGCCTTGCCAGAGTAGCCGGAGTCCTTGAGCAGGTCGGTCTCGACCATACCCGGCGCCAGCAGCGCCACGATGATGCCGCGCCCCTGCAGGTCATTGCGAAGCGCGCGCATGCCCATGTTCATGGCCGCCTTGCTCATCTGGTAGTAGTAGAAGCGCGACATCCGGCCCATGAGGGTCAGCGAGCCGAGACCGCTCGTCATACCGATGATTTTTTTCTGCTTGCTGGCTTCCACATTGGCCACCAGGGCCTCGGAGAGCTTCAACGGACCGTAGACGTTGGTGTTCATCACCGCTTCGAACAACTTCTGGTCGAGCTTGCCGAACTGCTGGTCCTCGATCGGCGTACCGAGCCAGGCCGCATTGTGGAAGAGCACGTCAATGGGCACGCCCCGGTAGCGGCTGGCAATCTTCTCGATCTGGCCCACGTCGGTGACATCAAGCTGCTCGATGAGAATCTTGGGATTGGCAGCGGCCAGTGCCTTGAGTTCGTCAGCCTTCCTCGGAGTGCGGCAGGTGGCGATGACGTTCCAGCCCTGGGCTGCGAATTCCGTCGTCAGGGCCAGGCCGATGCCACGGTTGGCACCCGTGAGCAGGATCGTGGGACTCTCCGGGTCGCGCACACCGGCCGCGAAGGCCGATGCATCAATGACGAGCAGGGACAGCATGCAGGCGGCAAACCAGCGGACAAGGATTGTCATCGGAGCAGAACCCGGATGGAGTAAGAGGATCGGAAGTCTAGACGAATTCTACGGCGCGGCCAGCGGCGGCCCAGGCAGAGGATACGGATACACCGGGCGCGTGTACTCCACCGTGCCGGGAGCCAGCGGGAAACGGGGTTGGCGCACGACTGTCGGCACCGCATTCCTGACCTTGTGCGCCAGCAGGCTGGCAGGCGCCTCACCCGCCTCCACCCATCTCTCGAGTGCGGTCAGATAATCGATATCTGCTGCACCGGGCCCGCCGCCACAGTGGAGCATGCCGGGCACCAGGAAGAGGCGGGCAAACTCGCCGAGCCGCTGGTCGCCGCCCTGATTGCCACCCTGCTGGCCACCCTGGCGCTGCCGCGCGTCACGCCAGTAGTCGAGCGTGTGGGCGGGCATCAGGCTTTCGTCCGCCCAGCCGTGATAAACGAGCAGGCGTCCACCCAGAGCACGGAACCGCTCCAGGTCGGGCTTGAAGCCGGCGACCGCGGTCGTCGCCGCAAACTGCGCCGGGCCCGCGTCGAAGTTCACTGTGGGCAGTTGCGCGTCGCTTGTCCCTGTCGGCGGCGTCACAGGCAAAGGCAGGTCTGGTTCGAAGGCCAGATAGCGGAGCCAGTTGCCCACGACGAACTGGAAAAATGGAACCTTGCCCGGGGGTGCCAGCAGCGACTTCTCCCAGGTGAACTCGCTGCCGACGGTTGAACCACCGGACGACCAGGCCCGTCCCTTGCTGGTACGCGGCCCGGCGTAGATCTTCGTCGCGGCTTCGACCTGGGCCGGTGTGAGACAAGCGTGTGCGGGTGCATTCTTCTCCGCGTCACTCGTCGCCTGGCATTGAAGGACTTCCGGTTTGAAAGTGCAGGTCTCCGGATTACCGATGACGCCATCCGGCTCGCCGTCCTGCGAGTCGCAGGCGTCCAGTGCGGCTTTCCCGAGCAGCTCGAACTCCCTCCGCGTGAGGATCGGCTGGCCACCGGGACCCGAGTTGGTCGCCAGCATCCAGGCCATGTGGGGTACCGAAAGCGTCTGGTTAAACGGCGCGCCGGCGATGATCCCGTCGAAATCGTCCGGGTAGCGCTCGGCGGCCACGAGCGCCTGCCGGCCGCCCGTGGAGCAACCCCGGAAATAGGCGTAGTCCGGTCGATCGCCGTAGTAGCTGGCGACGATCTCCTTGGCC
>CAYMKJ010000001.1:0-8423 GCA_964391025.1 uncultured Chromatiaceae bacterium | reverse complement strand
GACACCGGCAAGAGCAGCTTTAACAGCTATGTCCAGGGCTATGCCGACACGCCGTCCTTTGCCTCCTTCGCCGCCTACGACCTGGCGCCAACGGACATCTGGTTTCTTGGCCGCTATGACACGGAACTGGACCAATTCGCCATTTTCGGCGAGTTGAGCTATGACCTCACGGAGAAATTCACGATCACCGCGGGTGGCCGCTGGTTCGACTACACCCGCAGCTTCACTCAGCAGCAGGAACAGCCGCAGGGCCTCGCGACGCTCGACGGCCAGCAGGAGACCAGCGAAAGCGACCTGGTTGGCAAGTTCAATGTCACGTACCGCTTCGACCCGGACCACCTCGTCTATGCCACCTATTCGGAGGGCTTCCGCGTCGGCGGCAACAATCCCCTGAGGGCGGACTCGCTGCTCCCGGCTGCCTATGGCTCGGACACACTCCAGAACTACGAGATTGGCGCGAAGACCGAGTGGCTGGATAACCGGGTCCGGGTGAACCTCGCTGCGTATTTCATGCAGTGGGACAATTTCGCCGTGCAGATCGAGGATCCACAGCCAAACGTATTCCAGCTGGGCTTCGTCAATTTTCCCAGCGCCGACATCACCGGCGTGGAGGGCGACTTCGCCGTGCAGATCTCCGAGCATTGGAGCCTCGACGGCTCAGCGTCGTGGAACAACGCGGAGATCTCCCAGACATCAGCGTTTACCGTCACGGACGCCGACGACGTCTCCTATTCCTTCTCCGTAGAAAAAGGCGAGCGCCTGCCCCTCACCCCCGACTGGACGGCAGCGCTCGGCATCGAGTACCGGTCCGGCAAGAACTTCTTGAATGGCGAGCCTTTCGCCCGCTTCGATTACGCTTATGTGGGCGATTCGTTAAGTTCCCTGGAGAACTTCTCGTCCAGCAGTTTCACCGGCACGGTGTATGAGCAGCCTGCCTACCAGACGGGCGACTTTCGCGTCGGCCTGGAGTCGGACGCCTGGACCGCCTCGCTGTTTGTGGATAACCTCTGGGACGAGTACGGCGAGCAATTTTTCAGCACACGCTGGGTAACGCCGCGGCTGTCCATCATCCGCCCGCGGACCGTCGGCGCGCAGCTCAGGTACCGGTTCTAGGCGGCAGAGTCCGTATTCCGGGGATTCAGAGCAGATCCCGCAGCCGGTAGTAGACCAGCGCGAGCGCCATCAGCCGGTCGCCACCCCACTGCCCCAGAGGCAGCCGCCGGTGGTCAATGCGTTCGAACAGATCCAGGCGTGTCAGTGTGCCACCGATAGCCTCCGCCGTGATTTCACCGGCGATATGGCTCATGTTGATGCCATTACCCGAGTAGCCCTGGGCGAAGAACACATTCGGACTGACGCGGCCCAGTAGCGGGATTCGATTCGGCACCACGCCGATCCGCCCGCCCCACTCATACTGAATGGCAATATCACGCAACTCCGGGTAGAGCTTCCGCATTCGCGGCAGCAGCGAGCGCCGGATGCTGCGCGGCTCGCGGCCCGAATAGTTGCAGCGCCCGCCAAACAGCAGCCGGCGGTCCGCCGACAGCCGGAAATAGTCCAGCAGGTAGTTGGCATCGCAGACCGCCAGGTCCCGCGGATTGATCCGGCGCACCACGTCGCCCGGCAGCCGCTCGGTGGCCATGATGAAGCTGCCGGCCGTGTAGGTGAGTCCGGACAACCGCCCGCCTTCGAGGCGGTGATAGGCATCACCCGCCATCAGCACCGCGTCCGCTTCGACTTCGCCGCCCGGCACCAGCACCCGTGGCCTGGTGCCATGCATGATGCGGGAGACGGGAGAGTTCTCGTAGATCCGGGCGCCCAGCGACTCGGCAGCCCGCGCCTCGCCCAGGCAAAGGTTAAGGGGGTGCAAATGCCCGTTGCGCAGGTTGGTCAGTCCACCGATGTAGACGGACGTGCCGAGCAGATCGGCCACTTCGGCCCCTGTGAGCAGCTTCGCCTCGTGCACGAAGCCACGGCTCTGCAGGTACTCATGATCGGCCCGCAATTCCTGCAAGTGTCGCGGCTTGATCGCCACATCCACATAGCCCGGTTTCAGGTCGCAGTCGATGGCGTAGCGGCGCACGCGCTCTTCGATAATCTCATGGCCCCGCCAGCGCAGGCTCCAGAGCAGGTCCGCGAACTCGGCGCCAAGCCGGTGGCGCATGCGCGACTCGGTGCCGGCGTCGCCGATCAGCTGGCCGCCATTGCGGCCGGAGGCACCCCAGCCGACCCGGTTGGCCTCGATCACCGCCACCGAGAAGCCTCGTTCGGCAAGCGTGAGAGCGGCGGACAGCCCCGTGAAACCGGCGCCGACGATGCAGACGTCCGCCTGCTCCCGACCCTTCAGCACCGGGTGCGTGCGACGGTCGTTGGCGGTTGCCGCGTAGTAGGAATCGCAGTGCTCCGCCATTGCCGCGCCGTTGCCCCTGGCAGTGCCGCTCATCGCCGGTCGCCTGCCTGGGGCTCCCCCTGCTGCGCCCGCAACCCGGAGGCCTCGATGACGGCCTTCAGCACTGCGGGATCGGCCGGCGCCAGAAAGTTCGCTCCGGACACGCCCGGCATTTCGGCGAGATCACGCAGGATCTCGGCGCAAATCCGGACGCCCGCCTGCTCGGGATCCGGCGCCTGCTTAAGGCGCCGGATCGTCTCATCCGGTATCAGCGCCCGCCGCAGGTTGTCCCGCAACCAAGAGGCAGTCTCTGCTGACGGCAGTGGTGCCAGGCTCACCATCACGTAACAGCGCTGTGCAAGGTGCGTAGCCACGAACTGCTGCATGTACCGGCGAAGGAGCGGCACGTCGAGGCAAAGCTGGCTCTGCAGGAACTGTGCTCCGGCCCCGATCTTGGCGAGCACCGCCCGCGGCTGCCAGGCGCCAGCGGCATCGAACACCGTCGTCATGGCACCGATGAAAAACTCCGGCGCCCGCGGCAACCCCAGGAGTCCCGGCGATTCAGTATCCCGCAGCTCCCGCGCGGCAGCGATGAGGTCCATTGCCCCAATGTCGAAAACGGGTCTGGCGTTCGATCGCGAGCCGGTGCGTAGCGGGCTACCCCGCATGACCAGCAGGTTCGAGATCCCGAGGGTCGCGGCGCCGAGCAGGTCGCCGTGCAAGGCGAGGCGATTGCGATCCCGGCAGCTCATGTGCAGGACTGGATCGATACCTGCCTGGCGCAGCACGGCACCAGCTGCGAGCGCTGACACCTGGGCACGTCCGGTCGGGCTATCGGTAATCTGGACGACGTCGACACTACCGAGCAGCCGCCGGGCCTGCTGCACCATCGACGCGCCGTCGGCCAACGGCGTCAGTTCGGCAGACAAGGCGAATGATCTCGTGCGGATCGCGTGTTGCAGACCCATGAAATACCTGGCCACTGGCGGTCTTGGTCGCGACGCTGATAATAGGCCAGCACCACAATCGATGCTTGCGGGTTTATGCGCGCTGCCTGTAAGGCCACACCTCGAGCCCGTGGATTGCGTTGCGAACATCCATCGTGAGCGTTACCTGCCGAACCGTCCGCCGACGGGTGAAATCGTGAAGGGTGATCGTCGACGGCGAGGAGCCGCCTGCGACCAGGTCGTTATCCAGCACGCACAGGCCCCGCGCGAAGCCCTGGCGCGCAATCCGCGAGTTGTCCGCGTCCGTGTGGGTCAGCTGGTCAGCCCGGTAGCGCGGCACCGGCAAGGCGCATTCCCCGCCGCCGCGGGCTGCGTAACGGATCATATCCGCCTGCGTGTCGTTGAAGAGCACGCCGCCGCGAAACGGGCGCGCGTTGTGCGCGCCGTCCGGGAGACTGGCCCACCGCGCGATCTGGCGCCCGTTAAACAACAGGATGCCCGCAGTCCTCAGTCCGCTGATGTGCATGCCGCCCTCGGCGCAGAAAACACTGTTCAGGTGCAGGGTGTTACCTGCCGGCGGTCCCTGGCGCGCCTCGGGGTCGAAGGGTTGCCCTGCGAACGCCCCGGCGCCCGACGCGACATGCAGGCCCCAGGAAAAGCGCCGGTGATCCAGGTCGAAACCGAGAATGGAGTCGAACCCGGTGGACGTGACGAAGAGCATCCGCTCGTGCCGGCATATCTCATGACAGTGTTTCAGGTAGACATTGCGCCAGGAACCGATCGGCCGGAAGTCGGGGGTGAAGGCGAAGAGCTCGTCGCTCGCGGCGACGTAGACGACCTCGCCGTCAAAGGCAATGCCCCGTAGCCCTCGGTCCCAGCCCCGGCCCTGCCAGTCGATTGCCATGGTGTTCCAGTCGAGCGTCTGGACGACCGTCTCGGAGGCGAGGTCAATGAGGTACAAGCCACCATGGCTCTCCCCCTGGCGGCTGCCCCTGACGACGGAACTCGCGATGAGTGTGGTCACTCGGTTGGTAACCTCAGCTACAGCCAGCCAGGCTTTCCGCAATGGTCCTGAGAAAAAGTGTCGACCTCGGCCCCTCTGCAGGAACCAGCTGACTGAGACCTGCGGTACTCACCGATGCTCAACACTGGCGACGGAGTGCGCCCCGGGTCAGAGGTACTTCTCCAGGGGGAAAAGTCCGTAGAAGCCCGAATTGAAGCGCCGCCAGAAGCTCGTCATGGGTTCGTGCTTCTCGACCACCGGCATGCCATCAGTCTCCGAGCGCCACTCCAGGTTCCCGGACGGGGTCCTGACCACTTGCCAGCTGCTGTCCGGCGCCATCAACTCCTCTATGGAGGCGGCGATCTTTTCGGCAAGAATCGGGCTGTCGATGATGAGCGCCGTCTCGGAATTCAGGTAGGTCGAGCGCAGATTCACGTTAAACGAACCGACATAGACAATCTTGCGGTCCAGCACCACGGACTTCGAATGCAGGCCGAAGGACCGGCCGTCTGCGCAACCCGCAGAGCCCGTCGAGTCCGTCGAACCCGTGATGAGCCGTTGACAGGCGGCCGCATCGGGACGCAGTTCGTAGAGTTCCAGTCCGCTCGCCAGCATCGCTGACCGGCGCCGGGCATAGCCCGAATGATTCGTCACGAGATCATTCGAGGCGAGGGAGTTGGTGAGCGCCCGGATGCGTACCCCCCGCGTAGTGAGCCGCCGGGCTTCCGCAAGGGCATCGTCGCCGAGAATGAAATAGGCCGATTCGATGAGGATTTCCCGTTGCGCCCCGGCAGTGAGCTCGCCAAGCGCCTGCGCGACCGGTTGCTTCCGGGAGGAGTCCTCAATGTCATCACGGGTGGGCGGTGGATCATAGACGAGACGTGCGGGGGCCCAGAGCAACCGTGCAAGCAGTGCCTCACCCCCGGACAGTCCGACCGCGGGTTCGTCGCCCGACGCGCCGGTGGCACCAGCAGTCCCCGCATACCCCCGGGCGCGCACCTCGGTGGCCGCCATATCGAGCGTGGCACGACGACTCGCCAGCGCATCCGGAGCAGGCGACTCCGTGGTGAGCGCACCAACGGGCAGCGTCCAGGTGCTGTCCCAGAAGGCCTGGAAACCCGCTGCCACATCCGCCACGACGGGCCCCGCAGCCAGAATCTCCCGGTCACGAAAGTTCTTGTCCGGGTGGAGGTCGAAATACTCATCGCCGATATTCCGGCCACCCACAATGGTGACGACGCCATCCACGGTGAATGACTTGTTGTGCATGCGCCGGTTAAGGCGACTGAACTCACGCATGAAACCAAACAGGCGCCGCGCGCCGGAGCGGGCGGCCGCCGGATTGTAGATCCGGATCTCGATATTCGGCTGCTCGGCCAGGAGCGAAAGCGCCCCATCCCGGCCGGCGATGTTGATGTCATCGAGGAGGATGCGCACGTGGACGCCTCGCTCGGCGGCGGCCAGCAGGCGCCCGGCGAGGTAGCGCCCGGAAGCGTCCGAATTCCAGATGTAGTACTGGGCGTCAATCGTGTGCTCTGCCGCGTCGATCAGCACGTCACGGTCGCTCAGGGCCTCCCCGCCCCTGTCGACGATCAGTACGCCGGAGGTGCCGGGATGTCGCGCGACGGCCGCACTGACCAGCCGCTTCAGGCCGGAATCCGCCAGCGGTGGCGGGTCGCTCTGTGCAGTCCGGGCAGGGAGGTCGGAAGGGGGGCTAGCGCAAGCGATGGCGGCCAGTAATGTGGCGACGAGGACGGTGCATGCCGACAGCCGGTGACGGATAGGCCTCAACAACATTCCCTCCGCCCTCCAGCAGGCCCCAACAGCCATGGTGGGAAAGCCTGACTTCTTCCCCCGGAGAACTCAAGCCGATTGCAGAATGCCCGGGGATCCCCGGAGGAAAGGGGTTTTGCTCGGCTTATACTCACAGACAGATCGATGACAACCCGCGTGAGAATCCAGCCCGATCCTGCCGCCGCGCTCTCGCAAGCTGTAGCGACCCTGCTCCAATGTGCGCTCCGGCACGCCGATGACGTGCAGCAAGACGTCTCGCCGCGGGGCGCTGTCACCGCCGTGCATGAATTTCGCAAAGCGCTGCGCCGGGCCCGGGGTATCGTGGCGTTTGCCCGGCCGATCTGCGCACCGGAGCGTCATGCCTATGTCGCAACGCTGCTGCGCGGAGCGTTTCGTAGCACCGGGGCACTTCGCGACTCAGCCGTGCGACTGACGCTGCTCGAGAAGTTGCAGCAGGCCGCCGCACTCGACCCTTTGGGGCCAGATCTGCACGACGCACTGGGTTCCGAGCAGCCCACACCCCAGCACACCGCGCTGGTTCTCAACGCGGCTGCACGGTTGGCGACAGAGGCGCTGCCGGAATTTCAGTCGGCGCTCGACGCGGCCATCGATATGGACCGGCTCGAAGTTGCCCTGGCGCGTGCGAACCGGCGTGTACGCCGCGCGTTTCGACTTGCGCGCAAGATTGGCGCTGACGAGGCGTTTCACGAGTGGCGCAAACGCCTGAAGGATTGGCGTGCGGTCCACGATGTGATTGAGGAATGGGGCGATACCGGCCCCATGAACCAATGCCGTGAACTTGCCATGATGACGCAGCGCTTCGGGGCCCTGACCGACTTGATCCTGCTGCAGCGAACAGTGCAGGCGCAGGCCGGCGAGCAGGCTGGTGAGCAGGCTGATGGTCCGTTGCTGCGCACCCTCCAACGGCGTATCCGGGCGCGCAAACGCTATCTTCTGCAGTGGGGCGAACGACAACACGCTGCGGGTCCAACCCTGGTCGCTGCTCGCCTGCGCGGGGCGTTGGAAGCGACCTGGTGCGGCCCGACGACGAAGAACCGGTGACCGATGGGCTGTTACAGAGTGATACAGAAGGTTACGGTAGGCATTTTTGTCTTTAGCAGACAATGACTTGGGATGATCGTCATGGGTGGTTGTACCCGCCCGTATACCCGCACTGTCTCGGCTACCCCTCCTCGCTCAGTCACGGCCATAACGCGCAACAGAGCTGCGGGTTGGATAACTCATGTGTCAG
The DNA here is from genome assembly GCA_964391025.1 of uncultured Chromatiaceae bacterium. Lineage (GTDB taxonomy): Bacteria > Pseudomonadota > Gammaproteobacteria > Steroidobacterales > SHZI01. The sequence goes on along the minus strand of CAYMKJ010000001.1, from coordinate 1,038 downwards.
CAGCCAAGTTGCCTAGCCCCAGTCCTGGACGTGGGTATTAGGCAACCCCCTGTCCTCACCCGGCGGGGCTGCCAGTCGGGTTGTGCAGTCGTCTGCACAGGATTCCACCCCGTCCGGGAATCACCATAGTTTTCGCTGGCCCCACAAACAAGAAACCCGCACGAAGCGGGTTACCTCTGCGGGTGACCGCGTGTGTTAGATGGGGCTGTCGGGATTCTCGGGTGGCGAGAGCACGTTCACTTCTTCGCCGCCCGGAAAAGAGCCAATGCGCCTTCTGGATTAGACGCTGTGACGGGGTCCACCAGTTCGTAGCCCCTAGCACGAAGGTTTTCCTCCCGCCACGAATCGACCTTGTCACCGAAGAAAAGCGATTCCGCCACCTCAAAAACACTCCCGATGATGCTATCGAGGCCAGTGTCAAATTTGTCTCTTGTGTTGCCGAAAGTCGTGGCCTCGCCGAATTGAAAATACAGGGTGTCTGAAGGCGGCAAACTGCCGATTTGGGTAGCGGAGGCGAAAGACCCATACGCCAGAAGAAGCATGGCCATGGCATACCGAAAATTGCTGGTCATTGTGGTGCCCCATCGCGCTCGGGCGCGTCGCTGTTTTAGTAGGCCTCTGTCCGACTTAGGTTGCAGTCCGTCCGGCTCTTGGCGGCAATTGTGCATCCAGTTGAGTGAACCGTGCGGCCTGCGGGCGGGGATTGTGAGGGGCGCTTGTTGCAGCATCGTGTCAAGCACCCGATCAGGTGATGTCGCTGCCGGTTACACGACTTCCGCACTGCGTTACGAATCCCCCGAAATTACCAGTTTCTCGGCTGATCCGGGTGCAGCACTGTCCCACTAAACAAGAAACCCGCCTTGCAGCGGGTTCCCTGGTGCAGTCTGTCGTTACCCCTTAGCTGCTGATCTTCCTGCGCATCGCGCCCATCAGGCCGAGGGCGGCCGTCCCGGGCCGTCGGCGCGGCCATGGGCGCGATTGGTAGTATGGATCGCTCCTTCCGGCGTTCCAGCGGGCAATCTCCTGGCGAAGCTGATG